>NZ_JANIHG010000028.1 GCF_024518575.1 Methanothrix sp.
TTCTTGAAACAGAACACACAAGAGGGTGCGGATCTTCAGCCAATCAGGCCAGAATTGAAGATCCGCAGGATGCTAAGTAACATTTTTAAGCTAGAAAATAAGATTGAAATCACATGAGATGCCAGATGTGCGGTCGGGATCTTGGGGAGGACGATGTGTACGTACATGATGGAGAGACTCTCTGCGAGGACTGCTATATCGAGGCGAGCCACAGGATACGCGTGTGCGATCCATGGGGCGAGTACTCAGCGAGGACATTCAGGAAGATGCACGGGCTCAAGGGAGATGAAGGCCTCACAGAGATCCAGAAGAAACTGTACAATCTGGTGTGCTCGAGAAAGCTCACGCGGGAGGAGCTTCAGGCAGAGCTGGGGCTGACCCCGCAGAAGCTGGAGAACGAGATCGCGATCCTGCGGCACTGCCAGCTCGTGAAGGGCAGACGCGAGGGAGACAAGGTATACATAGTTCCCTGGGAATACACAGGCTGCGATGAAGCTCCCTCCAGTGAAGGTGCGCAGCGCATTTGACGTCAAGTGGCTCTGCCACAGGTTTATTTCTCCCATCTGCCTCGAAGAGAAGAGGCGCGTAGAGCATCTCTCTTTTCTCAAAGATCACTGGTCCAGCAGGGAGGAGGAGCAGAGGAAGATAGATCTCGGAGAGAGGGTATCATTCGATATAGCCCTGCCGATACCCGCCCGGGACAGGGGTTTCGCTGAGACGTGCGGGGGCGTGGAGCTCTTCTGGGAGATCTTCGAGTGCAGGAGATGCGGAAGGTGCTGCTACACCCCAGGCGCAGGTCTGGTGCTTGAGGAGGGGGATATAAGGAGGATCGCGGAGTTTCTGGGCTCGAAGAAGCGTCTCAGATCGATGTGCAGGAAGGGCGAGGATGGGACATGGATACTGAAGCAGCCCTGCCCCTTCTACGACAGGAATGAGGGCTGCAGGATCTACGAGGTCAGGCCGCTGACCTGCAGGCTATATCCCCTCCATCCACCGCTCAGGGATATGCCTTTCAACCTCGCTGTCGACTCCTTCTGCCCTGCAGCCAGGGAGGTGGCGAAGAAGACACTGGGCTGGTGGGCGGTCTGCGAGAGGCACTGGGCCGAGATAGTGAAGGCATCTCATGAATGATTTCAAAATCCCAGCCCGATCTGGAATGTTTCCCTCGACCACACAGCGCTTTGAGTGCGCACCTGTGCGGATGGAGAGGCGATCCGCATTAAATCATGCCTGAGGCGCGCATGTGATCGATTATCTCAGCGAACCCCTCACCGAAGGGGAGCTCTGCAACGTACATCGCTGCTGATTTGACAGATGGATGCGCATTGCCGACAGCTGCCGGAAATCCTGAGATCTCCATCATCGGTATGTCGCTCGGGCTGTCGCCGATGGCTGCGATGCTTTTAGCTGGAATCCCCAGTATCTCAGAGATCCTCCTGAGACCTGTGCCCTTTGTTATCCCCCTGTTCTTTATGTGAATGGCAAAACCGGTATCGACAAGATCTACAGGTATGTTCAGCGACTCCAGATACCTGGAGGCTGCATCCACATCAAAACCGCGGATGAGCACGAGATCCGTGAGACGGTACCTAGAATCAAATTTTTTTATGCCGAACCTCTCTTTGAGATGCTCATACGCCTCGTCGCATATTTTTCTGTCTCCAACGATCTCTATTCTGTCATCCGAGGAGATCACGCCGCCGTTCTCTGCGACGAAGTTTCTCACCCCAAAGAGCACCGCAGCAGCTCTGGTGAAGCAGTGGGTGTTGCCTGTCACGAGTATCACAGGCACCTCAAGCTCCCTGATGACGCTGACAGACACCGGGCTCAGAACCCTTCTCTCATCTGTGAGCGTGCCGTCGATGTCAACGGCAACTGCCTCAATCAATCCCTGAGACCCTCCATCGTCACGGAGAAGACCGCTTCGCCGTCAGGCAGGTTCGGCGAGTCGACGAGCCTGGCTATCCGCTTGTCTCCCTTCGACTTTCTGAGATACACCCTGAAGGTAGCGGTGTGGCCGAGCACATGGCCTCCAACAGGCTTCGTGGGGTCGCCGAAGAAAGTGTCTGGCTTTGCCATCACCTGGTTTGTGACAAGTATCAGCGCGTTGTTCAGATCCGCAAATCTCATGAGGTCGTGGAGATGCTTGTTGAGCTTCTGCTGCCTGTCAGCAAGAGTGCCGCGGCCGACGTACTCAGCCCTGAAGTGAGCTGTCACAGAATCGACTATCAATAGCCTCACAGGGTGTTCGGTCTCCCTGAGGCTCTCTGCAAGCTCCATTGCGCTCTCAGCCAGCAGAATCTGATGGTTCGAGTTGTAGGCCCTCGCGACATGTATGTTCTTCAGGAAATCCTCAGGCCGCCAATCGCGATCTGCTATCGCCCTGAGCCCCATGACCATCTGCGATATCCTCTCAGGCCTGAATGTGTTCTCGGTGTCTATGATGATCGCAGACCCGTTCAAACCGCCGAGCTCAGGCGGGAGCTGGACGTTCACAGCGAGCTGGTGCGCCACCTGGGTCTTGCCAGAGCCGAACTCGCCGTAGAGCTCCACTATCGCCTGGGTCTCCATGCCGCCTCCGAGAAGCTCGTCGAAGTTCCTGCTGCCTGTTGTGATCTTGCCGACGAGCTTCCTGCGCTCCAGAACCTGGTCGCCGGTCTCGAACCCTCCGATATCTGCGGCCTCCCTCGCTGCAGCGATTATCTTCGCAGCGGTGGCCTCGCCAACCTCGGCTGCTGCAACAAGCTCCCCCGGAGAGGCGACTGCTACAGCCTCTATTGTTGTAAACCCCGCCTCCCTGAGCTTCTCCGCGGTGGCAGGCCCAACACCGGGCAAATCCTCCAATAGCTTCATCTGTGCTTCCTACCCCTTATGAATATAACACGTTTATCCAGGCGGCGCGAAAGTGATCCTGCTCCTCCGGCCGCAGCTGATCTCCAGCTCGCCATTCCAGCCGTTCTTGACCTGTCCGCCCATTATCTCGACCCTGTAGCCGAGATCCGCATTCTCCAGCAAACGGTGAAGATCCCCCCAGAGAGAGACCCTCACGCGTCCCGTCTCATCTGTGACGTTTATGCTTGTGACATGCCCCTTCGTGCCATCCACTCTTTGAAACTCCCTGAGCTCGCCGATCCCGGTCAGGTACCCGGCTATGTTGCACACCTCTCCAGCCCTGAGATCTGCGATAGGCGTGAAGCGCTCATTGTACTGAACCTCTGAGGAGCTCTTTCTTATCAGAGTGTACCTGCTGGTCTGGAGCTCGATGAATCCGTATCTCTCCCTGGAGCTGCAGTTTACGATCTCGAGAACATCGCCCTCCGAAATATCGATGCGCGCATGATCGTCCCAGAGGGTGATGCTGATGCTCCCGGTCTCATCTCCGAGGAGCATGCTTCTGACGAGGCCACTCGAGCCGTCCTTTCTTATGAACTCCCTCGCCTCTCCCGGGTCGATGACCTTCGCGATTATGCTGATCTCGCCAATATCTGGCTTTATCTCCGCGATCTTCATGGGCTCGACCCTGACCTTTATGTCCCTGTCAGCCTCCTGGATGCTGCAGCCTCTACCGATGCTTATCTCAGTCCCGGATCTTCCGAGCCTGGGGAAGCCTCTGACCTTGAGGCACTGGTCGACCCTGATATCCCCGGATGTTATCAGATCAGTCGCATCATCCCAGAGTGTCACCTTTATCATCCCGGTCTCGTCGCCCATGGTGAGAGATGCGACCCTGCCAGTGGAGCCATCCGACCGGCTGAACTCCCTCACCTCCGAGATCTGAATCACCCTGCCGATGAACGTGACCGCACCTGACTCTGGACGGATATCCTTTATCTTGGTCAGGATCTCGCCAGCCCCGAGCTCATGTGCGACGAGCATGGCTGCCGTCAGAGGATCACACAATCCGCCCATGAGGGAGACCTTCTCGTTAACCCTGGACTCGAAGTCCTCGATGCTTATCCGATCCGAGACCTGCCTGAAGATCTCCTCGAGCTGATCGTCCATCCGACACCCTCTTTTGCCAATCTGTGCTTCCTCAATGCTCCTTCAGGTACTCGGCGCCGCATCTGTCGACGAAGAGGTCGCATACCTCTGCAGGATCCCCATCCGCGATTATCTCCCCGCTCTCGAAGAGTATCGCGCGGTGTGCGACCTCCCTCACAAGATCCACATGGTGGCTGACGATGATTATGGTTGTGCCGTACCTCGCCTGGATCCTCTTCATGGCGTTTGCAACATCTCTCAGAGTTATGGGATCTATATCCCCGAAGGGCTCATCCAGTATCAGTATGCTCGGATTCGCAGCTAGCAGTATCGCGAGCGATGCCCTGACGCTCTCCCCCCCGCTCAGCTGCTCAGGGTACTTGTCCAGTACCGCGGTATCGAGATCCATTATCCTGAAT
Source organism: Methanothrix sp. (assembly GCF_024518575.1). Lineage (GTDB taxonomy): Archaea > Halobacteriota > Methanosarcinia > Methanotrichales > Methanotrichaceae > Methanothrix_B. Next base: position 4,401 of record NZ_JANIHG010000028.1, read on the forward strand.
ATCGGCTCCGCGAATCTCCTCGCCTCTGTGTCCGGAAACTTCGGGAAGAGCTCCGATAGCACATCCCTGCTCAGGCCCAGCTTCTCGAGAACCGCCTTCGCCTCGTCCTCACGCATATCTGTGAGCGTGTAGAGCATATCCAGGACGCGATCGCTGATCCCTATCTCTGTGGCGACCTCCCTCGCATACTCGATCACATGCTGTCCCTTGACTCCTAGCTTGTACGCTATCTGCTCCAGGATTGTCTCGTGGGGCATCAGGGCGAACTCCTGGTACATTATGCCCAGCTTTCTCCTGATCTCCATTCTTGTTGGCGAGTATGTGGTTATGTCGACCCAGCCGTCCTCGTGCCTGTAATAGATATGGCCATCATCCGGCATCCTGAGGCCCTCGATCATCGTGAGCAGCGTGGTCTTGCCTGCGCCGCTCGATCCTATTATGGCTGTGGTCTCGCCCCTGTTTATGTTCAGCCTCAGGTTTGAGATCCTGAGAACCTCGCCTGTTCCAACGAGATAGTTCCTCTTGAATAGACGCCTCACCAGTATCTCCGGCTCAGGCCGCTCCGGCCTGCGCGGAAGTGGCACTGCCGGACCGATCTTGGAGAGAAACATCCTGAGGACCTCAGACGGCTCGCCGATCGTTTTGATCGATCCGCCGTCAAGCCATATGAGACGATCTGCGAGGTATCTGTGTATCTCCGGGAGGTGCGATACAACAAGCGTTGTCAGGCCGAGCTCCTCGTTCACCTTCTTTATTGTATCCAGGACCTCCTGCTTAGTTTTTGGACAGGCCATTGTGGCAGGCTCATCGAGCAGAAGCAGCCTCGGCTTTTTCGCAAGCTGTCTCGCTATCAGAAGCCTCTGCTTCTCTCCGCCGCTCAGAATCGTCGCGAGATGGTTCGCCTTGTGCCCCAGTCCCACAAGCTCCAGGAATCCCTTCGCCTCCTCGTAGTACTCATCGTATCTGGCGTCCTCTGGTATCGGCAGAGCCTCGTAGCCTGTCTCCCTCGAGTACACTCGCCTAACGACGTTCTTTATCGCGGATTCTGTCCACAGGCCGAACTCACGCTGGAGGTGTATCGCTGTTATCCTCCGCTGCTGCATCCTGACGTCCTCACCGGACTCAGGGGTGATCTCGAGGCCGTCTATGACGATCCTGCCAGCATCGAAATCCTCTATGCCTCTGAGTATCCTCATGAGGGTGCTCTTGCCACCGCCGCTCTTCCCGACGATTCCCAGGATCTCACCCTCATTTGCGGTGAAGCTGACATCCTTCAGAGCGAGAACCTTCCGCCCCTTCACATCGTATGTCTTGCAGACTCCCTCGACCTCAAGCATCCTTCAACACCTCAGCGAATTACCTGATCCCGGATCCGGGTGGAACCTCTCTATCAGGCCTGAGAAGCACAGCATTTCCATTTATGTCTGCCGCAAGCAGCATCCCCCTCGACTCCACGCCAAATATCTTCACAGGCTCAAGGTTTGCGACAACCACCACCTGCCTGCCCACGAGCTCATCAGGGCTGTACATCTTCGCGATTCCAGCCACGATCTGGCGCCTCTCGCCTATGTCGACAATGAGCCTGAGAAGCTTATCCGATCCCTTTATCCGCTCTGCCTCAAGAACCGTGCCAGCCCTCAGGTCAAGCGCCTTGAACTGGTCGAACGATATCATTGGTTTCTCCTCCACCTTCTCCTCAGCCCCCTCTGCCCTGCGGATGCGCTCCCTGAAGATCTCCTCTAGCTTCTTCACTGTTGAGTCTTCCATCCTGCTGAATAGTATCTTCGGGGTGCCCAGAGCCTGACCCTCTGGTATGGGCTGAGCCGCATCTCTGAACTGTATATTATCGAGAGAATCCATCCCGAGCTGGCTCCAGGCGACCGCCATCTTGGACGGCATGAACGGCTCCATGAGTATGATCATCGCCTTCGCCATCTGGAGACAGTTTCTGAGCACAGATCCAGCTGCCCTTCGATCTGAGCGTATCAGTTTCCACGGCTCATGCGACTGGAAGTATGTGTTCGCGTAATCTGCCAGAGACAGAACAGCATCAGAGGCCCTCTTGAACTCATATTCCATAAGCGATGAAGATACCTCATCGACACTCCTCTCTATTCTCTTCATGACCTCAGGGTCCAGCTCACCCTCAGGGACCTTCCCGTCGAAGTTCTTCACCGCGAAGGTTATCGCCCTGTTCAGGAAATTGCCGAAGGCGCCCACGAGCTCTGTATTTACCTTCTCCTGCAGGATCTTCCAGGAGAAGTTCACCTCCTTTGTGTGAGATGTATAGCTTGCAAGATAGTACCTGAGATAATCGGGCTCAAGACCCTGATCGATATAGTCGTCCTTCACCCAGACGACATATCCGCGGCTCTTCGAGAACTTCTTGTCGTCGATCTTGAGCATTCCGCTCGCGACGACATCGCTCGGAAGAGTGTAGCCAGCGCCCTCGAGCATGGCTGGCCAGAAGATGCAGTGATGATATATGATATCCCCGCCTATGAAGTGGATTATGCGGCTCTTCCCGCGCCAGTACCTCTCCCACGGCACGTCATGCGATCTGCACCACTCCTCTGTGAATGAGATATAACCGATGGGCGCATCTACCCAGACGTAAACGACGAGATCCTCGCTTCCCGGAAATTTGACGCCCCAGCTCATGTTTCTTGTTATGCACCAGTCCTTCAGCTCCTGTCGGACCCATTCAAGAGCGTAATTTCTCGCGCTTGCGGTGCCGCCGAGCCTCTGGAGGTAATCGAGAAGGAAGTCCCTGAATGCTGAGAGCCTGAAGAAGTAGTGCGTCTGCTTCCTGTACTCAGCCCTGGAGCCGCATATCTTGCATACCGCCTCCTTTATCTCCCCTGGCTCCAGGTGCCTCCCGCAGCCCTGATCGCACTCGTCACCTCTCGCTGGCACACCGCAGTACGGGCATATTCCCTCAACGTATCTGTCGGGGAGGAACCGCTCGCATCTCGGACAGTACGCCAGCTCGATCTCTCTGGGATAAACATGCCCCCTGTCCATCAGAGCCCTCACGATCTCCTGAGTCCTGTGATGATTCGACGGGTCATCTGTACATCCGAAGTAGTCGAACCTGACGTTGATGCTCCTGAAGACATCCTCGAAGTGTTTGTGGTAGAACTCCACAAGCTCCCTGGGGCTCATGCCCTTCGATTCGGCATTGACCACTATGGGAGTGCCATGGGCGTCTGATCCGCAGATGAAGAGGACGTCGTGGCCCATCCTCCTCAGAGCTCTCACGAATATATCCGCCGGAACATACGTTCTCAGATGTCCTATGTGGGCCGGGCCGTTCGCATAGGGCAGACCACATGTGACCAGAATGGGATCGTTATCTGTGGGCAACTATGAACACCTGGCTCCACTATTAAGCTAAGGGAGATATAGGTTTTCCTTCTGCTGTGGATCGACCACAAAAGCATCCAGCGCGCATTACAATTAATTTCCACGAAACATATATATATTGAACAATCTTGTATCTCCTGTGGTGATGGGGTTGAAGAAGGTACCACTGCCCGATCCCAGCGATGAGCAGGAGGAGTTTTATTCCATACTGATGGAGCTTGGATTCAGGAGAAATGTTGCCAAGGTTCTCACATATCTCGCAGGGGTTGTCGAGGCGACATCGAGGGACATAGAGACGAACTCCGATCTGAGGCAGCCAGAGGTGAGCATCGCCATGCGAGAGCTCCGGGAGCTGGGATGGATCTCCGAGAGGGACGAGAAGAACCCGGGGAAGGGCAGGCCCTACAGGATATACAGGCTCGAGAAGAGCATCGACGAGATAATAAATTACCTGGAGGATCAGAAGCTGCAGGACATTGAGGGGACAATGCGCCAGATAGAGCGGCTCAAGGAGCTCAGGAGTGCGGAGGCGCGCGGGGCTTAGCTTCAGACTGCATCAATCCACAGGACCGATCACATGCAATAAACAGAGAGGTTGATCAAGACCCAGACAGGCATTCGCATGACACGCATTTTGATTACAGATTAAAATTATAATCTGATCTATGATGGTCTGACTATGCATCAGCAGGATACTGTTAAATGGCACCGAGATATATTATCTGTGTAATCACTGCCTCACTATCAAAAAATCTATATACTAATTGCGCAGTAAAACCAAATAAGCATGTAGAGGGGATGGCATGAAGTCCATAATCGACGAGGCCCTGAGCAGGGCCGAGCGGGAGGGAAGGGCGGAGCCCACAAGTGCCACAGATGAGGATCTGGTCTCGATCCTCGAGGGTCTCACCACAGTCATAAGGGTGATAGGCTGCGGTGGAGGGGGATCCAACACCATAGACAGGCTATCTGAGGCCGGCATCCAGGGGGCTGAGCTGTACGCGATAAACACAGACGCCCAGCACCTTCTCCACATCAACGCTGACCGGAGGTTCCTGATCGGCAGAAGGACGACCAGAGGCCTGGGAGCCGGGAGCCTGCCTGCCATCGGGGAGGAGGCCGCTCAGGAGGATATCGAGCAGATAAAGGCGGCTGTTCAGGGCGCTGACATGGTTTTCATAACATGCGGCCTCGGTGGGGGAACAGGCACAGGTGCGTCGCCCGTGGTCGCTGAGGCTGCCAGGGAGGCTGGCGCGCTCACCATAGCGATAGTGACGCTTCCCTTCAGCGCGGAGGGCTCGATAAGGATGGCGAACGCCGAGGCCGGCCTGAAGAGGCTGAGGGAATCTGCTGACACCGTCATAGTCGTTCCGAACGACAAGCTCCTCGAGGTCGCGCCAAACCTGCCGCTGCAGGCGGCATTCAAGGTGGCGGACGAGGTCCTGATGAGATCCGTGAAGGGGATAACGGAGCTGATCACCAGGCCCGGGCTGATCAACCTCGACTTCGCGGATGTCAAAACTGTAATGTCCCATGGCGGCGTGGCGATGATAGGCCTCGGAGAGGCAGATGGGGAGGAGAGGGCCAGGGACTCTGTGATGAGGGCTCTGCGCAGCCCGCTGCTTGATGTGGACGTCTCCGGTGCGACGTCTGCGCTTGTCAATGTTGTTGGCGGGCCGGACATGACCATTGCGGATGCGGAGATGGTCGTCGAGGAGGTCTACAGCAGGATCAACCCCGATGCGAGGATCATATGGGGCGCTCAGATCGATCCTGAGCTCAAGGGCACGATAAGAACAATGCTTGTTGTGACCGGCGTCTCTTCCCCGCAGATACTCGGCAGGGACGAGGGAAGGCGCGTGGTATCGAAGCACGGGATCGACTTCCTGAGCAGGCGCGCACGGTACTGAGTCAAAGGACGTGAAGATTGATGTTGGCAGAGAGGGTGACCAGCGAGCTTGAGATGCTCAAGAGGCATCTGACGATCCTGAAGTGTGTGGTGGAGAACGAGCCCATAGGCATACTCAAGCTGGCAGAGGAGACGAAGATACCGAGCCACAAGGTGCGCTACTCTCTCAGGGTCCTGGAGCAGGAGGGGCTCATAGCTGCCTCCGCTCCGGGGGCGATCACCACTTCTGCAACCGGCCCGTTCCTGGAGGGGCTGGATGCGATGATAGATGAGATTGTGAAGGCGACGCTGGAGCTCAAGCGCATCGAGATGCCACGCAAGCGCAGGGAGGTGTGATTCAAAGAGATCAGCAGCGCTATCTCTTTGACCTGTGCCATCAAGCAGAGCACTAAAAGAGATCAGCGCTTCGGCTGGAACATCCTCATAGGGCACCGGTCAGAGTCCCTGCCCGCCTGGGTCTCGTTCCCCAACGTGGTGCACATACCCTTATTCTTATCAATGGGCTGGTAGAACCTGCAGTCTCCACATGTTGGCATATCGATCACAAAGTTATCTGCTGTGGATATAAAAGTTCATCCCCGGCGCGCTCTGATGCGCCCACCGGGTGACATCTCAATTCAGATCTAAAGTGATGGATGGTTGCAGATGCGTTTCGTCGTGCTTTCCTGGTGATCACCTGGACTCAGATCAAATCCTCAGCGTGTACGACCTTCCTGCGGCGAAGTATCTTGTCTGTACGTAGCTGTAGCCGCCCTTGAGGACCGCGATCTTGTGGTTCATGTTGCCCAGAACCGTGAAGCTGATGGTGCCATCGATCAACCCATCATCTACGTCTCTGTATCGGTATGTATCATCCACAAAAACATCAAACCCTCTGAGCGTGCCTGATGTCACGGTGATCAGGGCAAGTCCTGCGTAATCCGGAGGAACATATCTGCCGCCTGTTACGTCGATGATCACAGCATTGCTCGGTAGATTGTCCTTCACAAAGAGCAGTATGTGCCGGCCCGGTGTATCGCCATAGAATCTCAGATAGCTGTATGTGCTGAACCAGTACCTCCTGGTGTCCGTGCTCCCGCTCGGGTATATCTCGATGAGGTCTCCAGGTCCCGCATAAGGTGTTGTCGCAACCAGTGAGACCGTGTCGCCCAGCGGGCAGGTCGTGTACTGCCTCCAGGCACGGCCGTCTGCTATCCACAGAGTGTTCGCGCCCGATATCATTGATCTGTATGAGGAGAAGCTCACCTCTTTGGTGCCGAAGTAGACAGCCTGAGGCTGATTCTCCTCCAGATCAAAGCTCATGAGCGCCTCTGGGGCGGAGTCGCCGGAGGGCTGTCCACTGCTCACATCCCGCGCATACGAGACATCCCCTGAAATCGGAATATCTCCCTCGATCTGCCCTTCAGTCCACTCCTCGGCCAGCCCGCCTGAGAGCAGGAGCAAGAAAAGAGGAAAGAGCGTTTTCCACGATAGCATGACATACACTTAAATTTTATGTTATAAAAATTTTTTGTGATTTTCTATATCAGATTGTTCCGGCGGTCGAATTACCGGAAACCGACAAACTGCAGCCCCGAATGTCTGGTCCGATCCCCAGGCCAGGACGGGATGTAACCAGCAGTTTCAGGCGCTCCGAATATCAGTTTCTGTAGATCAACTGGCGGCGTTGCAGAGAACCTCTGGCCCAGTCGATGTGCTGCAGGTCTTGATCTCATAATTACAAATCACAGCATTGCCATCCATGCATGCTCGAGATGCGCTGAAGATAGCTTCACATTTTTGCGTGCCGCCACTCAGGCGATGCTCTTGCATGGCCATCGAAAGGTTTACTTACTGACAGGCCATCCTCCCATCCGTATCGGGTGATACTATTGCAATTACTTCTGATACATTCAGACTTCATAGAGTTCGAGGCGAAGAAGCCAACAAAGTTCGCAGAGGAGGTGCCTGAGGAGGCAAAATCGGGCAGGCTTGACGAGGCACTCTGCGCATTCATCGCGGTTGAGAAGTTCGATGAGGATGATCCTGACGCTGTTGTGGCCCAGGCTGCCGGCGAGATCGAGGATGTGGCAAAGAGGGTCAATGCGGAGCGGATAATGCTCTACCCCTACGCGCACCTGAGCTCAGCGCTCTCCTCGCCGGAGACTGCTGTGCGCGTTCTCCGGGATCTCGAAGCTACGCTTAAGAGCAGCTTCGAGGTCGCACGCGCACCCTTCGGATGGTACAAGTCATTCACGATAAGATGCAAGGGCCACCCGCTCTCAGAGCTCTCCAGATCTATAAGGCTCGGCGAGGGTGAAGTGGTATCCCAGGCCCTCAAATCCGAGGCGAAGGCGGTATCGCACTGGCGGATCATGAAGAGGGGCGGAGAGATGGTCCCTCCAGAGGAGTTTGATTTCAGGGGGCACGAGCGGCTCGAGAAGTTTGTGAGGTATGAGATAGAGAAGAGCCGTGCGGTCGACAAGATCCCGCCACACGTTGAGCTCATGCGACGTCTGGAGCTTGTGGACTACGAGCCCGGCTCTGATCCGGGAAACATGCGGTACTATCCGAAGGGACGGCTAGTGAAAGCACTTCTGGAGACCTACGTCACCGAGAGGGCTCTCGGGATGGGCGCGATGGAGGTCGAGACGCCGGTGATGTACGACATGGACCATCCGACGCTGAAGAAGTACCTGGACAGGTTCCCGGCGAGGCAGTACGCGATAGAGGCCGACAAGAAGCACCTCTTTTTAAGATTCGCAGCCTGCTTTGGCCAGTTCCTGATGGGGCATGATATGACCGTCTCCTACAGGTCACTGCCGCTCAGGATGTTCGAGCTCACACGATACAGCTTCAGGCGGGAGCAGCGCGGGGAGCTCGTCGGGCTCCGCAGGCTGAGGGCATTCACAATGCCTGATATGCATACATTCTGCAGGGACATGAGCTCCGCGATGGAGGAGTTCAGGAAGCAGTACGAGGCCAGCATATCAGTGCTCAAGGACGCAGGCCTGGATCTCAAAGATTATGAGGTCGCGATAAGGTTCACGAAGGATTTCTACGAGAACAACCGGGCGTTCATAGAGGGGCTTGTTGATATCGTGGAGAAACCGGTGCTCATAGAGATGTGGGACGATCGCTTCTTCTACTTCGTGCTCAAGTTCGAGTTCAACTTCGTGGACGCGCTCGACAAGGCGAGCGCTCTATCCACAGTGCAGATAGATGTCGAGAACGCAGAGAGGTACGATATCGGCTACGTTGATGCAGATGGAAACAGACAGAGACCGATAATCCTCCACTGCTCACCATCAGGCGCGATAGAGCGTCTGATGTACGCGCTCCTAGAGAAGCAGGCGATGATAGCTGCAAACGGCGGCGTACCCATGCTTCCCACATGGCTCTCGCCGACGCAGGTCCGTATCATACCCGTGGCGGAGCGCCATCACGCCAGAGCGATGGAGGTCGCAGAACAGCTGAACTTCAGGGTGGATGTGGACGACAGAGATGAGACTGTGGGGAAGAAGATCAGAGATGCAGGAAGGGAGTGGATACCCTACGTCGCTGTCATAGGAGACGAGGAGCTGTCCACAGGGCTTCTGACAGTTACTGTGAGAGCTGATTCGGGAAACAAGAAGATCAGGATGAGCGTGGAGGAGCTGCGCGCCAGGCTTCAGAGCGAGACCGCAGGCAAGCCATGGAGAAGGCTTCCCCTGCCGTTGAAGCTCTCCGAGAGGCCTAAGTTCGTCTGAGGCCTCCGCGTATCCTTATAAGAGCTGATGAGATCATTGCCACCATAAATGCAGCCGCTCCAGCCCCTGGAGCTGCCCTTCTCTCTGCGTCGCTCTTCTGCTCTGCCTGCAGACCGCCTGATCTGTTCATGCTGTTATTTAACTCAAAACCGCTCAAATTTTCCTGAGCTTGAGAGAACGCAATAGGTGAGGCGCCGTAAATCGGGGATGATAGGTTGAACGTGGATCTCGCCACCGCCTCGCCCATGATGTTCTGGACCCTGAGCTGGAGCGTGTATCTGCCTGGAGCTGCGGGAACCCGCTCGATATGCGGTTCCAGCACGTTAATATCGCCAACAAGCGTCTGGTTTTTCTGACCGGTGACCGTGCTGTTCTTCCAGAGGAAGAACGCAAGCTTGCTCCCGGAAGCAAATGATATGTTCTCTCCTCTGGAGTAGTAGATCCTCCCATCGGTTCCGATGATCCTCTCAATCCTGCCGGCCTGGTCGAAGAAGACGCCCACGTTCGCAGAGTAGGAATCGTTGGTGTAAAGAATGGCATTCGTCGGGGTGATGTCTGCATCCGGCACAACCATGTCGTTCATCACAGGCACGGTGCCGTTCCAGGTCCACTCAAACCTCCACGTGTCGCCTGAGCCCCTGCCCGTGGATATCTCCTTCAGCGAGACAGTCCTCCCGAGGGGATCTATGACCTCAGCGAGCATGCCTTTCATCTCGCCAGCCTTCACTGTGGCATTGAATGCGACAGGCGGTGCTGCATCAGGCGAAACTCCAAGCTGGATTATCCTCGGCATGGGAACGACGTATGCCACTGTGTATGGGAAATACCTGAGCGTATCGTTGTCCGCTACCGCGAGATACAGGCCCCTTGTCACGCCCGGATACTCAGGCCAGATCTCAACAGACGATCCCTTTCCCAGGGACTTCGACTCGTCATTCACCATGTAAATGCCCTTCGGGGTTGTGAAGATCACCATATCGCCTATCTTGGAGCCGCCCTCGATAGGGAGGTAGATCTGATCTGAGATCTGGAAGACGCCATCTATGACCGCGATCTGTCTCTCACCATCCCTGAATATCTCCCCGACATGAACTGCAAGCACCGGGAGATCTTTGATGTCGAAGACGTCCTTCTTGTAAACATAAGTCGAGTTCGAGCTGATGGTGCTGTTGTCCACGATCCTGTTGTTCTTGAGAAGACTCACGAAGATCCTGTCCTTGCCGACGTCTCTTATGAGAAGCGAGTATCCATCTCTGAAGAAGTATATGTTACCTGATGTCGCTATGTCCTGGGCATCGGTGTCTATCAGAATCCTCCCGAGGCGCTCGTACTCGAACATGCTCTTGCTTCCGATCTCGGAGCTGGTGTTTCTGCCGTATCCCGCGAACCAGAGCTCTCCGAATAAGCTCAGGACGTCATACTCTCCCCACGACTCGCGCTCGAAGCGCTTCGGCTGGATGTATGTGTAGTACAGCATCCCCCTCATGGAGCCCACTCTGGATCCGTTCATCTCGACAGGCACTATCGGCCCGAACCGCGGGACGACCCGTCTGTAGCTACCGTTCAGAACGAACGTCTCGCTTCCGATCATGTCCTTGTCGTCGAAGTAGAATCCTGCGTAGTTCCTGTAATCCCAAACAGTGCTTACATAAGCAGGTATCTCCTCGATAATCCTTTGAACATGTAGATCTCCCTCCTGGAAGACGGGCCCTCTTATCATGTACCTCCCGTACTCGGTGTATATGCCGACCGGGTAGTATCTCAGAGTGGGGCTGTCCATCACCCTGAGAGCGAGACCGCCGGCGATCTGGACTAGGCTGTCAGGGCTCAGGGCGATATCGTCGCTGTTCCTGAGCTCAATCCGATCCCCGGATATGTCATTCACCTTCAGGAGTCCCACCCTGGTGCTGTCTGCGAGAACCACAGCGGGAGAGGTGCTCACCTGGAACAGACCATCGATGTCCACCCTGTCCTCATCTCTGCCGTGCATTCCAGAGCGGATGTGGAGCATAATCAGAGGAATCTTGCTCTCAGGATGCTTCCAGACATACGTCCCGCCCTCATCGACGACCGCGCGATCCACCGTTGAGCCATCCCTGAGCAGCTCTATGAACGCCTTTCTCCCGTCATCTGAGACTCCGCTCAGCGCCACGCTGTATCCATAACCGAGAATCAGAGGTTTCTCAGATGATAAAGTGTAGCGATCATCGGAATCTATCAGAACCTCCCGGAGCTCGCCCTTCTCCAGCGAGCTGATCTCCTCTGTGACTGGCCCTTCAAGATACCCTGCCAGGTACCGCTTCCCCAGGAAGCCTATCCAGAGGTACTCTCCCCAGCTTTCGTGCTCGAAGCGCTTCGCCACAGCATTGCATGAGTAGATGAGCCTCCCCTCCTCGATCGTTCTCCCTGTGGGAGTGATGGAGAGAGACTCGCTCCCCATGCCCTCCTTAAGGTCGTAGACGAACCAGCCGAAGTCCTCTGCGTTCCACACACCCTCCGCGGTTGCCATGTGGCCCCTGATCTCGGCGATCTCAGATGGAATCTGACCTGCAGAAACTCCTGCTGTGATGAGCATTACGCTGAGAACAAGGCCAATGTGTCTCGATGATACCATTTGCCAGCCCTCTGGATAACTCCTTATATCTACCTCTCCATGAGCTATGCGGAGTCTGTCATGTCACCTATTAAGCATGTTGCCATCTATGGCAAGGGAGGTATCGGAAAGTCCTGCATAGCATCAAACGTGGCTGCTGCATGCGCAGACCGTGGGGTCAGGGTCCTGGTCGTCGGATGCGATCCGAAGAGCGACTCCTCGATAAATCTCATCGGCAGAAGAATTCCCACGATGATGGACATGATCAGGGAGGGGAAGGAGATCCGTGAGGAGGATGTCGTCTTCACAGGGTACAGAGGGGTCAGATGCATAGAGGTCGGCGGCCCGGAGCCAGGCGTTGGGTGTGCTGGAAGGGGCATAATAGTGGCGATAGACTTCCTCAGGAAGGTCTCCAGGATAATGGATGAGGTCGACCTAGTGCTCTACGACGTCCCTGGAGATATAGTATGCGGAGGATTCTCAGCCCCCATAAGGAAGGGCCTCGTGACTGAAGCGTACATAATAACCTCTGGAGAGTATATGCCTGTGTACGCGGCCAACAACATATGCAGAGGCCTGAAGCGGCTGGGAGCAAAGCTGGCGGGTGTCGTCTGTAACTCCAGAGAGGTCGAGGGCGAGAGGGAGATCGTCGATGAGTTCGCCAGGGCGATAGGGAGCAGGATGGTAGCGTTCATACCAAAAGATCCGGTGGTCCAGAGGTGCGAGCGCCGGGCTGTCACTGTGATCGAGGGTGAGCCCGGGAGCAGCATCGCAGGAGTTTATCGCGCCCTCGCAGATCATGTTCTCAGCTGCAGCGATGCATCGGTGCCAGAGCCGCTGGACGACGAGAGGCTGCGTGAGATAACAGGGGTGTGAGCCATAGCGGTCTGCGCTCGAGGAGGTAACAGCATGCACATCCCGAGAATTGTCATAGCCGGCGACAGAAGCTCAAGCGGCAAGACCACGATAGTCGCAGGGCTTCTCTCAGCCCTTGTTCGCAGGGGCCTGAAGGTGCAGGCATTCAAGGTCGCCATGGACTACATAGATCCTAGCTACCACACATGGATCACAGGGAGGTTCTGCAGGAACCTCGACGGCTATCTGATGAGCGAGAGCAGGGTGCTGGAGATATTCGCTCATGCAGCCATGGATGCTGATATTGCTGTGATCGAGGGGGTTCGCGGCCTCTACGAGGGATATGAGGGGGACGCTGGATCCACGGCGCAGATCGCGAAGATGCTACGAGCGCCCGTGATCCTGGTTGTGGATGCGAGATCGATAACGAGAAGCGCAGCTGCTCTTGTGAAGGGATACATGGACTACGACAGGAATGTCCAGATCAGGGGCGTCATACTGAACAAGCTCGGTGGGGAGAGGCATGCTGATAAAGCGATCAGGGAGATCGAGCGCTACGCTGGAGTTCCGGTCGTTGGATCCATCCAGAGAAATGATGATATGCACCTCGCAATGCGTCATCTTGGATTGGTTCCTGTGACAGAGGGGAGGCTGAGACATCATGGATTCGACGAGAGGGTCTCCAGGATAAGAGAGATCGTCGAGATGAGTCTGGACATTAAGAGATTGATCGAGATGGCTGAGGAGGCCGAGGACCTCCAGGACGCTGATCCTGATCTTTATGTGAAGAACAAGCGCGGCATCGGCCTGAAAGTGGGCGTTGCTCAGGATGAGGCTTTCAACTTCTACTACAGGGATAACCTGGAGCTTATCGAGCTTTCGGGCGCTGAGGTCGTGCCGTTCAGCCCGATACGCGACTCCACGATCCCGAATGTGGATGGACTGTACATAGGCGGCGGGTACCCGGAGCTGTACGCGGAGGATCTCTCGAGGAACAGCTCTATGATGAGCTCCATCCGCGATGCACAGGCTGATGGTATGCCTCTGTACGCGGAGTGCGGTGGCCTTATGTACATGTGCAGGGAGCTGGAGTGGCCCCAGAATGGAGGGGGCTCAGCGCATCAGAACTCATATCAGATGGTCGGAGTGGTTCCAGCGCTCGCGCGAAGGGGCCGGAGGAGGATCGTGAGCTATGTGAATGGCGCTTTCGTAACCGATACATGCATCGGCAGGAGGGGGGACAGGTTCATGGGCCACGAGTTTCATCACTCGGAGCTCGTGGTTGATGGCGATGTGAGCTATGCCATCAGGCTCAGCCGCGGCACTGGTATATCCGGCGGGCTGGACGGAATAGTGGATGGAAGAATGATCGCAAGCTACTCTCATATCCATTCCGCCTCATACAGGGGTTTCCCGGACGTCTTCCTGGATTCGTGCCGTGAATACAGATATGATTCGTAGGCTCACCTGGGGTGGAGGGGCAGCGTGAACCCTCTCAGAAAGGATAGGAGTGTGGCTCGCCATGCTGTATCGAGAATGGTTTGGGGTTTCAGCGGTGGAAGCAGAAATATGATTACGTGAAACGGTGGGCAGCCGAATCAGTCTTCTCCGCCTGAAAAGAATATCTGGAGACCATGTGGTTGCGACGGGTGCCCGTGGTTCGATTATCAGCATGCCAAGAGCAGGTGAAAAGAATATCTGGAGACCATGT
>NZ_JANIHG010000029.1 GCF_024518575.1 Methanothrix sp.
CTGTGATCTCAGCTGAACTAGAAGTTCTAATTTTCTTCTCACCCTCCCCTGAATCAAATTCATCAGGCTCATCGGATCCACTTGATACGTCTTTAGCTATGATTTATACATTTGTTACATCACATTTTAGGTCCAAAATCAGGACCTGTCCGAATAAGAGCCTGATCAAGAAATTCTGGCCTTCATGCATTTGGATGTCGGAGACACACCATCTTTATCAGGACATGTCCCAAAATCATCCCGAAAATGATATTTATCAGATGCGCCAACAAAGCCTTGATAGATTACAATGGATTGCCTCCTTATGGGTCTATCATCCCCTTTTACTTTTAAATATGCGCATTCGTTCCCAGAGCTCCATTTTTTTGCCATCAAGAACTGAAATCAGATTTTTGCCAAGATCTGCCGGGAACATCATCGCGTGATCCCGATCAGGCCTCTGAAATTACGCGGATAGCTGGTAAAAAAAGCTACGGCAGCAGCGCAGCTGCCGCCTGCATCGCCCAGTTGAAGAACCCCTGTGGGAGAACGCCGATCCAGAAGGTTCCGATAAGGGCCAGAAGCAACGAGAAGACGTAGCCCTTCGACTCAGATATCCTCGGCCCGGCTGGCTCCCTGAGGTACATGTAGCTCACTATGCGCAGGTAGTAGTAGAGCGAGAGCGCGCTGTTCAGTATCGCGAGAACAGCGAGCCAGACAAGCCCGCCGTATATCGCGGACCCGAATACCACGAACTTGCCGAAGTAGCCTGCCGTCGGCGGTATCCCCGCGAGCGCGAACATGAAGATGGTCATGCAGAATGCCGTTACCGGCGCTCTCCTTCCCAGGCCCGCGTAGTTCGATATGTCATCAGGATCCTCAGAGTTCTTCGCGATCGAGGCCACCTGCGCGGTGCCTATGAAGGCGCCGGTCTTCATGATCGCGTGGCCCAGGATCAGAAGAAGACCTCCTGCGAGCGCATACTGGTTCAGGGGCAGGTTGTTCGGCCCAGTCATCCCCTCAGATGCAACCCCGAGCACGACGAACGCTATCGATATGTACCCTGCCTGCGCGATGCTCGAGTATGCCAGGATCCTCCTGACGTTGTTCTGCCAGCACGCGATCAGGTTGCCCACGGTCATCGTCACGGCCGCGAGTATCGCGAACGCCATGTACCACTCGAGCTTGAGTGCGAGCAGCGCGATCAGTATCACCCTGAACGCGGCCGCGAACCCCATCTTCTTCGAGCCCGCGGCGAGTAGCGCCGAGACCAGCGCAGGCGCGCCCTCGTATGTATCGGGGGCCCACATGTGGAACGGCACCAGCGCCATCTTGAACGCGAACCCGACGATGACGAAGATCAGCGCGATCAGTATCGCCGGGTTGAACGCCGCGAGCGAAGCCGAGGCGATCTCCGCTATCTTCGTGCTCCCGGTCATGCCGTATAGCATCGAGAAGCCGAAGAGCATGAAGGCTGATGAGGCCGCGCCGTACAGGAAGTACTTCATCGCGGCCTCCAGGTTCTTCTTCGTCTTGTCGAAGGCTGCCATCGCGTATGTTGACAGGCTCGCCAGCTCGAAGCCTATGAAGAGCGAGACGAGATCTATGGCGCTCGAGACGACCATCATGCCCACAGTCGCCATCAGGAGCAGGGCGAAGTACTCGTCCCCGCCCGGCCGGCCGTTGTAGCGCGTAAGGGAGGCGATCACAACGAGCAGCGAGACCAGTATGAAGACGGCCTTGAAGAACTGGGAGAATCCATCTACCCTGAGCGAATCGTAGAAGAAGACCGTCCCGGTCTCAGCGGTGAATACCAACCCCATGGCCACGACGAGCGCCGCCAGGCTAAGGTATCCTGGAAGCGAGCTTTTTCCTTTGGATAACAGTCCGATAAGCACGACCAGCAGCGAAACCGCTGTAATCAAAGCCTCTGCCCCGAGCGGGGCGTAGTGTCCAAGATCCACCTCAGATCACCCCCATCTGCGAGAGGGTCACAACAGGCTCCATCACCTGGTGCGCTGCAGTCCCCATCATGTCCGTGATCAGCGCTGGCTGCAGGCCGAAGAGCAGCGTCAGGAAGACGATCGCGCTCATCGCGAGTATCTCGTACGCATGCGGATCGTGTATCTCCAGATACTTCTTCAGTATCGGGCCGAAGAGCACCTTCTGGCACGCCCAGAGGTGGTAACCCGCTGTCACGCCGACGCTTGTGAAGACCACCAGCAGTGTGTACATTGGGAACGTCGCGTATGATCCTGTCAGGACCATGAACTCAGCGACGAACCCGCTCATCCCCGGGAGGCCGAGAGACGCCAGGAAGGCTGCGAGCATGAGCGATGCGAACTTCGGCATCCTGTCGGCAAGCCCTCCGAGCTCTGATATTATCCTCGTACCAACAGAGTGCTGTATCGTTCCCGCGGACATGAACAGGGCGCACGTTATGATCCCGTGGGAGAACTGCTGGAACATCGCACCCTGTACCGAGAGCCACGTGAACGCCACTGCGCCCAGAGTGACGAATCCCATGTGGCTGATCGATGAGTAAGCGACGAGCTTCTTGATGTCCTTCTGCGCCAGAGCCAGGAACGCTCCGTAGATTATGCTCAGAACCCCTATTACAGCGATCACTGTGACGAACGCCTTGTCAACATGCGGAAGCATTGGGAGTATGACCCTGAATATACCGTAGCCGCCCATCTTGAGCAGCAGAGCTGCCAGAACAACAGAGCCTGCTGTCGGAGCCTCGACGTGCGCATCCGGGAGCCATGTGTGGAACGGGAACGCGGGCATCTTCACCAGGAAGCCGAAGAGAAGCCCCGCGAATATCGCGTTGATCAGCCCCGGCGGGAATATCGCCTTGTCGGATGTCGCCTGGAGCAGGGTCAGCATATCGAATGTCCTGGACCCATCGGGCAGCCTGTAGGTGAAGTACAGCGCGAAGATCGCGAGAAGCATCACCAGGCTCGCTACGTGCGTGTAGATGAAGAACTTGATCGCTGAGTAGTCCTTTCTCGGCCCGCCCCAGATGCCGATCAGGAAGAACATCGGTATCAGCACGATCTCCCAGAATATGTAGAACAGGAAGAAGTCCAGGGCCGTGAAGACTCCGAGAACTCCAACCTCGTTCAGGAGGAGCAGCGCGAAGAACTGGTTGGGCCTGTGGTTCTCGCCCCACGCGTATATCACCACCAGCACAGAGACTATGGCGGTGAGCAGCACCAGCGGGAAGCTTATGCAGTCGACGCCGACTGTGTACCTGACGCCTATCGATGGCACCCAGTCGTAGCTCTCGACGAACTGCATAAGCTTCGAGGACTTATCGAACTCGGTGTACATCTGAAGCGCCAGGGCCAGCGGAACCAGTGAGGCTATCAGGGCAACCAGCCGGGCCTGCCCCCTGCTTCTCGTCATGAACGCCAGCACCGCGCCTATCAGCGGCACCGCTATCATTATGGATATAGCGTTTGAGATCACAGGCCCACCTCCATCGCCAGCTTGATCACAATCACAAGCACCACGATCCCGAAGACCAGTGCTGTGATGTAGTTCTGTATGACTCCTGTCTGCACCCTTCTTATGGAGTTTGCAAACCCTAGTGTGGTCTCACTGATCTTGTTCAGCACCCCATCGACGATCCTTATGTCGAATATGTTCGCTATCAGCGATATTCCGTAGACTACAGTCTCAGCGAACCATGCTGTGAATATCTCATGCTGGTAATATCTCTTGACCAGTATCGTCCTCAACAGATCCTTCTCCCCGACGAACTTCCTGATATCAAGCTTCTTCCACGGCGAGTAGAAGAGCAGAGCCAGGAGTATGCCGCCAATCCCCACCAGTATCGGGAGGATCTTGATTATGAACGGCTCGTGCACAGCCGTCTCCTCTCCGTGCTCTCCACCATGCTCCACAGCATGCCCGCCGATCGGCGCGAGCTCCTCGAAGTCGACTCCGTAGTGGGCGAAGTTGTTGCCGACTGTTTCGTAGAACCTCTCCTGGGCAGGCATGCCGAAGAAGAGCGCTAGTATCGCAAGAATCACGAGCGGCCCGAGCATGATCCACGGGGACTCATGCTTGTGGTAATCAGAGCGCGGCTCTCCCGTGAACGTCAGGAACCACATCCTGAATGTGTAGAACGCGGTGAGCAGTGCTGCCACTATGCCGAAGAGGTAAGGCAGATAGTCATGAGTCATCGCCCCGTACTCCCAGGCCGTTACCAGAATCTCGTCCTTTGAGAAGAATCCCGTTGTTCCGGGGAAGCCTGCCAGAGCGAGGCCACCAATTGCCATCGTCCCGGCGGTCCACCTCATGTACCTCCCGACGCCGCCCATCTCGCGCAGGTCGTTCGTCGCGACCGCGTGTATGACCGAGCCGGCGCAGAGGAAGAGGAGCGCCTTGAAGAACGAGTGGCCTATCAGATGGAACATCGAGACTCCGACTGCTGCTGCGCCCACGACAGATCCAACGCCGAGTGCCAGCATCATGTAGCCCAGCTGGCTGACCGTCGAGAACGCAAGGACTCTCTTGATGTCAAATGCTGCAAGGCCCATCGTCGCGGCGTATAGCGCTGTGAACCCTCCGACGTATGCGACGGCCAGCAATCCGTAGGGAGCCGCGTAGAATAACGGGAACATCCTGGCGACCAGGTAGACGCCGGCTGTGACCATCGTCGCAGCATGGATCATCGCAGAGACTGTTGTCGGGCCCTCCATCGCATCCGGGAGCCAGATATCCAGGGGGAACTGGCCTGACTTGCCAGCAGCACCTCCAAGGAGCAGCAGCGATACCAGTGTGAGCTGCGTCGGATCGATCTTTGTTAGGTTCTCGTAGATCACCGGGAACTGGAGCAGGTATGTGCCCTCTGGGAGCCCCAGCTTCGCCATGTTGTTGTACAGCAGGATTATCCCAGCGAGGAACATCACGTCGCCGACTCTTGTAGTCAGGAACGCCTTCTTCGCAGCTGATGCAGCAGATGGCTTCCTGTACCAGAATCCGATCAGCAGGTACGAGCAGAGACCGACAAGCTCCCAGAATATGAAGAGCTGCAGCAGGTTATCGGAGTAGACCAGGCCGAGCATGGCCGCCGTGAATAGGCCTGCCTCAGCGAAGTACCTCGCCATGCCCGGATCGCCGTTCATGTACCCCAGCGCATATGTGTGTATCAGTGTGCAGACGAATGTGACCATCAGCAGCATCACAATGGCCAGAGGATCTATCAGTATTCCAACATTCAGTGTCGCAAACCAGTGCATCGACTGATGGACGACCTTTTCAGGGAACGTCTCCAGGAATATTCCCGCAGATATGAGGAACCCTGTGAATGTCGCCAGCACTGTGAGAAATCCTCCGCCCCTCGGCAGATGCCAACCGAAGAAGATCGTGAGAATGAATGCCAGCACCGGCAGCCCCACGATCAGATAAGCGTAATCGGCGTACAACGTCACCACCTCAGAGCGTTTATGTTGTCGAGATCAATGGTTCCGTACAGCCTGTACAGGGTTATCAGTATGGCAAGCCCTATACCGGCCTCAGCCGCGGCCAAGGCTATCGAGAACAGAGCGAAGACCTGGCCGCTCACGTTCGGCTGGTAGGCTGAGAAGGCCACCAGATTTATGTTGGCGCTGTTGAGCATGAGCTCAACGCACATCATCAGCTTGACGCCGTTCCTCTGTGTCGCCAGACCGTAGAGACCTATGGAGAACATGACGGCGGCAAGCATAATGTATAACTCAAGCGGGATCGTATCTCTCCCTCCTTCTCATCTCTCCCAACTCAGGCCATCTCCTTTCTTGCTATGTATATCGCTCCGATCAGGGCTGCCAGGAGGACCAGGGAGAGCAGCTCAAACGGGAACATGTAGACCGTGAACAGCTCCGCCCCTACATCCCCGATGCCGCTTTCCGGCATTCTGACACCCTCCTTGGCCGGCTGGAAGCTGTACTGCTTCTTCATCTCTCCGTACTCCCATGGTGTCACTGATATCGATGCGATCAGTGCCGCCAGGAAGATCACCAGGAGTATCGTAGTCTTCGCTTTAACCATGGGACTCCTCCATTATCGTGCGTCTTGTGAGCATCACGGCGAAGAGTATCAGCACGCCCACTGCGCCGATGTAGACCAGAACCTGTGCGACACCCAGGAAGGGTGCGTTAAGCGATATGTACAGGGCCGCGACACCGGCGAAGCTTCCTATGAGGTACAGGGCGCTGTGCACTATGTTTCTGGAGTAGACCGTCAGCACCGCGAGCCCGAGGATCAGAACCGATAGGGTTGCGAAGACGCCGAGCTCTATGAGGAACCTGATATCATAGATCTTCTCCAGCATCCTCCAGCTCCACGGGGAGATGTACACGACGTACGCAAGCGCTCCGAATATCACTCCCAGAGCGATCAGAAGCAGGATCAGCTCGAAGAGATACTTGACGTACTTCACAGAATCCTTCTCCATCAGGCCTCACCACCCTCGGCCGGCTTCGCCTTTCCTTTGTTCTCCTTTCCCTTGGCCTTTGCTGCCTTCTCCTTTGCTGCTGCCGCAGCAGCCTTCTTCTTCTCCTCGGCCTGCCGCTTCGCCTCAGCCTCCAGCTCTGCGACCTCCTTGTCGGAGAACTTCTTCACCGCGATCCTGTCAGGCCCGTAGACTATGTCCTTCCTATCCCAGCCAGCGATCTCAGTCCTCTTTCCCATCTTCAGGCAGGAGACAGGGCACTCGTCAACGCACAGGCCGCAGAATGTGCACCTTCCGTAATCTATCTGCGGAAAGAGCATCTTCCTGTTCTTCAGCGGATTGCCGTATTTGTATGGAACAAGCTCTATGCAGCTGTTCGGGCAGACCCTGGCGCAGGAGCCGCAGCCTATGCATGTCGTGGCGTCGAGCTCGTGTATGCCCCTTTCGTTGGCGGGCAGCTCCATCATGACCTCTGGATACAGCCTGGTGACCTCTGTTGTGGTGAGCGCTGTCTTCAGAGTGTACTTCAACGACTTGAGCACCATCCCGGATCACCTCATGCGAAGTAAAGACCCACAAACGCTGCCCACGCCAGGTTTACCAGCGAGAGCGGAAGCATCCACTTCCATCCCAGATCCGTGACCTGATCGATTCTGAATCGCACAAGCGAACCCCTGACCCAGATCAGGAAGATCAGAACTATCAGAACCTTCATCAGGAACCAGACCATCGGAGAGAGCACTGTTATCAGAGGTATGCTCGGGCCCTTCCAGCCGCCGAGGAAGAGGAGCACCAGCAGTATCGAGCCGAGGAGCATGTTGATGTACTCCTGGAAGTACAGGAGGCCCCACCTTATGCCGCCGTACTCTGTTGTGTAGCCAGCAATGATCTCCTCCTCAGCCTCGCTCTGGTCGAAGGGTATCCTGCCGAGATCTGTCACAAGAGCTATTGTGAACACTATGAACCCGAGCGGCTGGGCGAACGCATACCACAGCGTCTGGCTCTCCACGATCTCCACCAGGTTGAGGCTGTGGGCCATCAGAGCAACCGCTATGACGCAGACGCCCATCGGAACCTCGTATGCGATCATTCTCGCGATTCCTCTGAACGCGCCCAGCATCGAGTACTTGTTGTTTGAGCTGAACCCGGCCATGAAGACCGCGATCGTCATTATAGATAGCGCTGCCTCGACATAGAACGCGCTGATGTCCATGTTCGCGACGACCAGAGGGTAATCCTTCCCGTCGATCCTCAGAGCGCCGAACGGTATTGCGGCCGCCACAAGCATCGTTGTTATGCTCGCTATTATCGGCGCCCAGACATAGACAGGCTTGTCCGCGCCTCTGGGTATGCTGTCCTCCTTTGTGAAGAGCTTTATCGCATCAGCGCCCAGCTGGAGCAGACCCCACCTGCTGCCAACCCTGTTGGGACCGAATCTGGCCTGGATATCGCCCAGGAACTTCCTCTCGAGCCAGACCACTGCCATTGCGCCGATATTGATCACCGCAGAGATTATGGCTGCTCCTATTAGGCCAATGGCCAGAGCGTATATCTTGGGCTCCTGGGCGGCCCAGGCAGATACGGCCTCTATGATTGTCGATAAATACAACTCGAAACCCCCTTAGCGGTCCACCTCGCTTGTGCATGCGTCCATGCTGCCTGCTATTGCGACCACATCAGCAACGTAAGCGCCCTCGAGAAGCGGCGGAAGCGCCTGCATGTATGCGTAAACAGGACCCCTTACCTTCACCCTGTAGGGCTTCTCAGAGCCATCGCTTATGACGTAGAACCCCATCTCGCCGCGCGGATCCTCGACCCTGTAGTATGCCTCTCCAGGCTCTGGCTTGATCTTCTTCGGGAGCTTCTCCTGTATCGGCCCCTCGGGGATCTGATCCAGGCACTGCTCTATGATGTGGATGCTCTCCAGGATCTCCTCAAGGCGAACCTCAACCCTCGCCTCAGCATCTCCTGCCTTTCTGGTAACGACCTTGAAGTCCAGATCCGGGTAGACCAGAATCGGATCCTCCCTGCGCATATCATATGGCGTATCAGATGCCCTCAGCGGCGGTCCGGAGACGCCCAGCCTGCGCGCATCTCCAGGCGAGAGAACGCCTATCCCGCGCATCCTCCTCGTGTATATCGGATCGCTGTGGAGCAGATCCATGTACTCCTCCGTCCTCTCCCTCATCCTCTTCAGGATCGGGCGCGCCTTGTCCGCGAATCCATCAGGCAGATCGTTTCTCACACCACCAAACCTAACGAAGGTGTGCGTGATTCTGGCGCCGGTGATGCTCTCCATCAGATACACTAGGTCCTCCCTGTCTATGATCATGTACTGGAACGGAGAGTATGTTGCAGCGCCCAGGAGCGTCAGGAACTCGCCTGTTCCCAGAAGATGGCTCTGAATCCTTGAAAGCTCTGCGAGTATCACCCTGATGTACTGCGCCCTCTCAGGCGGAGTTATGTTGAGAAGCCTCTCAACAGCGCCGCAGTAGGCCTCGTTGTTTGTGATCGACGCGAGGTAGCACATCCTGTCAGTGTAAACTATGCCCTGCAGGTACGTCCTGTTCTCCATTATCTTCTCTATGCCCTTGTGGATGTATCCCACATCAAGGAACGCCTTCTTTACCCTCTCGCCCTCGATGAGGAGATCGAGCAGGAACGGCCCGGGGACGATCGCATGCTGCGGACCCATGTGCATGATCATCTCAGAGTCGGACTTTATCTCAGCCTCCTCGCGCTCCCTGAACGTCGGATACTTCGGCCTCTCGGGCACCACGCCCGCCTTTATCATCTCCGGGTGGGGCATTATCTTGAACTCTGTGTAGCCATCAGGACCCACCTGCTCTATCGCACGCTCGCCTGTCGTCGTATCCGGGTACCCCTTGAAGTCCTTCCTCCAGGGCCAGTATCCGACGAGCTCATCCGGCAGCAACAACGGATAAAGCTCAGGGTGCCCCTCGAAGTTTATGCCGTACATCTCCCAGATCTCGCGCTCGTACCAGTTCGCATTCCAGTATAGGCCCGTGAGAGACCTGACAGATGGCTTGTCTCTGGGAACCCTGACCTTCATCATGACCACTACCTGATGCGCCCCGTGGCTTGTCAGGATCTCGACGACCTCGAAGAGGTTCTCGTTTATCCTGTCGACTCCAGCTGCACCAGAGTAGTGATCGAAGTCCTTCTTGTCCCTGAGGAACTGCGTTATCTCGACGAGCTTCTTCGGATCGACTGTTATCCAAAGGCGGCGATCAGACTCGACCCTCGACTCAAGAACCGATCCCGGAAAGGCCGACTGGATCGCGCTCAACACATCGCCAGCCGTAAGCAGAGACCTCCCTCCTAGTAGCCCCGTTTATCCTTGCGTTGCTTGATCTTCTCCTGAAGCTCCACGAAGCCCTTTATGAACTGCTCCGGCCTCGGCGGGCATCCAGGAACATACACATCGATCGGGAAGAAGTCGCTTGTGTTCTGTATTATGTTGTAAGAGTCGTAGAACGGCCCTCCAGAGATGGCGCACTCACCGACCGCGATGCACCACTTGGGCTCTAGCATCTGCTCCCAGAGGTTCTTGATGGCCGGAAGGTACTTCCTTGTGATGTAGCCGCTGATGATCATCACATCGGCCTGCCTGGGTGTGGCTCTGGGAATTATCCCGAACCTGTCGCAGTCGTAGTGCGGGCATCCGAAGACGAGCATCTCCACGCCACAGCAGCCCATCGGCTGCATCAGGAACCAGAGCGAGTTCTTGCGGCCCCAGTTGAGCACGTTCTTTATCGGGCCCATCTGGATGATCTGATGGATCTTCTCGGTGGTTGTGAACCAGACGTCCGCCACCGGCCGACCCCAGATCGTCCACTTCTCGATCTCCTCATCGATGGCCACGGGTACAGGTATTACATCGCTTATACCCAACGCAACGCCTCCTTCTTTATCGCATACAGCAGTCCGACGACCAGTACCGCGATGAAGAGCACCATCTCGATTACTGCCATGTTGATGAAGCCGAAGATCACGAACCTCTTCATGAACTCAGAAGCGTAGACGTAAATCCATGGATACAAGAAAAGAACCTCGACATCGAAGATCACGAAGACGATAGCAAACAAATAATACTGAACATTAAACCGGATCTTCGGGTCGCGGACGGGTTTCAGTCCGCCCTCGTACACTGACGCCTTACGCCGGTTAGGTCTGAGAGGAGAAATGATCTTAACGGCAGCTAGAGCAACAATAGGCACGATGGCGCCCATCACCAGAAACAGAATAATCGGGATATAATAGTCCACCGCCAACGGTTCGCCGGTCATTGTTTTTCCTCCGTAAAAGCTAAACACCAGGCATGGTATAAAAGGTTTGTGAAATTGATTTATGCTGCATCGGCGAAATCGATCTAGCTGCGAAGAGCGCAGAAAACACTTACGTACGTTCTGTAATATCGTGAAGTACGGATCTCATGTTCTGTGAGATTTAAATACATTCAAGCGATACAAATGGAGCGGTGAGACAGATGTACAGAGGTATGAGCGTGTTTGCATGTGTGATGCTGATGCTGCTGATTCCAGCGAGCTGTGTGGATGCCGGACTCATAGAGCTGCTCTACTCCTATGATGACCCCCTCATGACATCTCTGGATCTGGCATTTCTGCTCGTCACCCACGGATACAACGCAACTCCAGCGGATGGTTGTGTTGTAGTGGTTGCAGGCAACTCCACATATATGCTTGTGCCCAACGGAGATAAACCCGGCCTTGCCGACCTCTCCGATTCAAAGAGCTCGAGCTTGACTTTTAACTGAACAGTCTGTCTCACCACAGCAGCTCGAGCAACCCCAGTTCTGCATAGCCGTAACCTTTGAGGTTTCGGGTCGCTGGCTCGGGTCATCGAACTCTCCTTCAGGACCCAGTGGTCTTTGGCTCACGAATTCCAGTACTTGCTGTTGATCTCAATTTCTACATGAGCTACGCCAGGGCATGGATAACCGGTTCCTCGGAGCAGTAGGTCATACACGGTTGTGCAGATGAGCATAGATAGAACGTCCATTGAGGCGATCCGCTCTCCGAACGGTACCAAAAACATTATACGGGTTGATTTCCACCGGCTCGGTGGTGAAGTTCATTGGATCGACTGGAGCTGGTGATAAGGAACACTGAGGAGGTCGTAACGCTAGAGGAGCTTCAGGAGATGCTTGATGCCAGGGAGCATCCGAGGGCTTATGTCGGCTACGAGACGAGCGGGAACATACATCTCGGCCACATGCTAACCGCGAACAAACTTCTTGATATGCAGAGGGCAGGATTCGATGTGGTCGTCCTCCTGGCAGATCTTCACGCCTACCTAAACGAGAAGGGATCTCTGGAGGAGGTGAGGAGGATCGCCGATTACAACAAGGAGTGCTTCATCGCTCTGGGACTCGACCCGGAGAGAACGGAGTTCGTCTACGGAACCGAGTATCAGCTGAGACCTGAGTATGTGATAAAGGTCCTCCAGATGGCTAGGAACACAACTCTGAACAGGGCGAGGAGAAGCATGGACGAGGTATCGAGAAGCGCTGAGAATCCCATGGTCTCTCAGATGATATATCCGCTGATGCAGGCTGTGGATATAGCCGATCTGAAGATAGATGTCGCAGTGGGCGGCATGGATCAGAGAAAGATACACATGCTCGCGAGGGAGGAGCTGCCGAAGCTGGGATTTCCCGCGCCTGTATGCATCCACACCCCCCTCATCCCGGGACTGGATGGAAAGAAGATGTCATCCTCGAAGGGAAACAACATAGCGGTCGACGAGCCGGCAGAGGAGATAGAGAAGAAGATCATGGCCGCATACTGCCCCGCAAAGGTCACTGAGAACAACCCGATCACAGAGATATTCAAGTACCACATATTTCCGAGGGTCGATTCGGTCACTGTGAGGCGACCCGCGAAGTTCGGCGGCGATGTCGCATTCGAGAACTACAGAGCGCTCGAGGATTCTTTCGTAAGCGGCTCGCTCCATCCGATGGATCTGAAGAGGGCCTGCGCTGAGTACATGATAGAGATACTCGCTCCGGTGAGGGAGCGGGTAAAATCCCTGCGGGCTCAGACCTCAATGTAGAGCTTTATGCTGTAGATCAGAGCCGCTATCAATATCAGCGAAACTGCCAGCGCGCCGAGCTCTGCTGTCATACCCACCTCACCATTATTTCACTCCCTCTGAGATTGATCCACTCCGGTTCGGCATGAGTGATGGATCTGCGTCGCCTCTGCTCCTGCAGCCTTCGGCACAACGCGCTGTGATTGATAGATCAACCTGCTCATCCCCATCCGCCCCTCAGATCGTCCAGCTCCATCAATAATAGCGCATTATATCTTTCCCCGTGAGCACCGCTGTGATATCTATCATCTCCAGATCGCCCTTCACCCTCATCCCCCATATCACATTCGCCTCTGGATCGATCGCTCCTGTCATGCTCTCCGCTATGTGGTTCGCATCCCCAAGCGTCAGAGCAGCCCCGCCTGTGATGTGCAGGAGACAGCCTCTTGCTCTCCTCATATCCACCAGCGAATTATCGAGAAGATCCCGCAGAGCGCTCTCCGGAGACAGGCCTGTTCCGGAGATGATGCACGCCTCTGTGCCGCAACGCACTACCGTCCTGAGATCCGCGAGGTCGAGATTTATTATCGATGGCTCGAGCAGCATGTTCGAGATGCATGAGACCATTTTCGCGAGACGCAGCTCGGCATCTTCCGGCTCTGCGGGAGCGTCGACGACCACCGCAGAGCTCCTGCCTAAAAGCCATTCATAGTGGCGGAGCCTACGGTACTCAGGTGAGACACCCTTCGCACATGGAACCATAAAAAGCATGACAGCGAGCTCATGCGCTTCTGCAATCCTGGCAGCGAGGCGCGACGCGCGAATCCACTCCATGCCATCAGATATCATGAAAAGAACAGCTGCACTGCCCAGAAGCTCATGCAGCTCTCCAGAGCCCAGCGTCTCCGATGCCTGCCTCCGAACACCTGGTCCATCGCCAATGGATACAGCGCAGGAGCTGTGATCGATGCATATCACAGAGCCACATCCCCTGCTCCGAGCCATGCGGCGCACAAGATCAGCACCAGAGCCGAATCCGGCCAGGACTATCCCGGGAGTGCCAGGATTGCTCATGATCTCACACCCTTCTGCTGCTCATCACATGAGGACTTTCATATATAGAAAGCATGCCACTCGATGCTGTGAGACTGCAGGATATTCCCGGAGTCGGGCCCCGCCTGAGGGAGCGTCTAGTCTCACATTTCGGGAGCGAGGAGATGGCCCTCAGGGCGGTCGCAAATGAGGATATGGAGGACCTGAGAGCGGCGATCGGCGAGCGCCAGGCCATAGCCACGGTCAGAGCAGCCAGAGGCCTGCGATACCGTGCCTCTCCCGAGTCCTTCCTGGCCACCGATGAGGCTGAGGGGATATACAGAGCGGTCCTGAACAGAATAGCAGAGCATGCGAACACTGCGTATGCCAGAATGCGAATAGCCACTCTTTTCCCATCCGGATCACCAGAGCTCATAAATGATATGCGCTCGATCTCGCTGCGCTCCGTGGATCTCCGCCGGAGGCTCGGCGACGTAAGGGAGCTACTGCGCAGGATAAAGCCGCTCAGGCGGAGGGAGGCTCAGAGGATAAGAGGAAGGGCGATCGTCGCGAGATCCCCAGAGGAGCTCGCAAAGGCGAGATCGATGGGCTTCGAGAGGCTCCTTGACGTTCATCTGGCCGAGAGCCCGGGAGAGCTTCGTGATACAGCCAGCGGCTACGATCATGTGATCGTCCTTGGCGACCCAGGGGCGTCGCTTCCCGGAGTGGAGATCGCGGAGCGGCTCGACATCTGGTACATCGCCCCCGAGGCGGTCCTGAGCTTCTACACAGACAACAGAGATGCCCTGGAGGCAGCCATTGAGCTCGCGGCCCTGCTTGAGGAGAGGGAAATCGAGAGGTTCGAGGGGCTGGAGAAGCTCAGGGATGCGCTCAGAAGGCTGTTCGATGATGCAGATTCATCAAGCATATCACGCATCGATGATCTTCTAAGAAGATTGCCCCAAGCGATCGACTCTGCGATCGCCCGGGCCAATACCGAGCTACGCCAGCGAATAGAGGCGAGCTCTGTTACCCTCGGTGGCCAGGATCTCCTCAGGGCTCTGGGTCGGGGGGATCTGATCAGGGACGTGTTTGAGATGCAGATGCAGGGCATCTTCAAATCCGTGATATCTGATGCAAGGGCGAGGGTTGCCGCGGATCTGGGCCTGAGAGGCGGAGAGGCATTATGGCTGGAGGAGATCATACCCCAGGAGATAAAATACCCCATCGAGATCAACCACAGGGCGCTGCGCCAGCTCGAGCTTGAGCTGAGGAGAAGGCGAGAATCAGATGCGCTGAGCAGGAGAAGAGAGATGGCCAGATCTCTGATGAGCATGGGCGCGCTTGCAGAGGACCTCATGAAAAGACTGATGCAGCTCGATTTCCTCTACGCCATCGGAAGCTTCGCTCTGTCATATGATCTCACAATGCCTGAGCTCATCGAAGCTGCTGGAATAGGATTTCGCGATGGAAGGCATCTCTTCATCGAGAACCCTGAGCCTGTGAGCTACAGCCTGGGAGCATGCGGGATCTCTGAGCACAGCGAGAGGGCCGCGATACTGAGCGGGGTGAACTCCGGCGGCAAGACATCGCTCCTGGAGCTCATCGCACAGATAGCGATACTCGCACACATGGGCCTGCCTGTCCCTGCGAGCGAGTGCAGGATATCGATCTTCGAGGAGCTGTACTTCTTTGCAAAGAGCAGCGGCACTCTCAGCGCAGGAGCGTTCGAGAGCACGATGAGAAAGCTCTCCGCAGTCGCCACCGAGAAACAAAAGCTTGTGCTCGCGGACGAGATGGAGGCGATAACAGAGCCCGGGGCCTCTGCCAGGATAATAGCATCGATACTCGATATGATCCATGAGAACGGCTCTGTGGCGCTTTTCGTGAGCCATCTTGCAGATGAGATTCGCAGGTTCTCAAGGACAGCTGTCAGGGTGGACGGGATAGAGGCAGAGGGTTTGGATGATGAGAACAATCTCATGCTCAGCAGGAGTCCCAGGTACAATCATCTTGCCAGATCCACGCCGGAGCTCATACTCGACCGGCTTGTCAGGACAACAGAGGGTGGGGAGAGGATCTTCTACGAGAGCCTGCTCACGAGGTTCCGTGACACTCAGCCCTGATCCGGCTTCCCGGTCGTATAAATTATTTAAATCCACATCGCCAAATCCTTCACGCTCTGTAACCCGTTGCTCTCGGCTCCCGAAGACCCATTCAGCTCTTCGAGCCCACGATCCCATCATGACGATGCTTCTTGCATGCGATCGCTTTACTGCACAGTCCTAGGAAAAAATAAATATGTTGTTCTCTTCCGATTAACATGGTGATCTGAATGGCCAAAATGCCAGAGGATGTAAAGCAGGCCCTTGAGAAGCAGAAGCCTGTGCCGATAGCGACCGCCAGCAAAAATGGTGTTCCAAACGTTGTTTTCATAGGTCTCCTCAAGATACTCGATGATGAGAGGCTTCTGATCGCTGACAACTTCTTCAAAAAGACCGCGGCAAACCTTCAGGAAAATCCGAAGATGTCAATCGTCTGCTACAACTCTGAGACCAAGAAGTCCTTCCAGATAAAGGGATCTGTCGAGGTCCACAGGTCTGGGCCGGTCTACGAGGAGATGGTGAAGTGGGTCCATGGAGTGAATCCAAAGCTGCCGGCGAAGGCTGCGGTCCTCTTCAAGGTCGAGGAGATATATAACGCGATGTGGGGACCAGGTGCAGGAGAGCGGATAGTCTGAGCTGCCAGCCCCCTCTGCAAGAAGAGAGGCAGAGAGGG
This sequence comes from Methanothrix sp., assembly GCF_024518575.1. Classification (GTDB taxonomy): domain Archaea; phylum Halobacteriota; class Methanosarcinia; order Methanotrichales; family Methanotrichaceae; genus Methanothrix_B. The sequence continues at coordinate 16,310 of NZ_JANIHG010000029.1, forward strand.
GTTGGACGTTTATTTTTCGCAGGCTCGTTTAGCTGATTGGGCAGGGCAGAAGATACGTTGATGAAAATGAATACTGCTCGCCATAGATCGGTATCGAAGCAGATCTCCGATGATTCGCGGACATGAGCCACGATCTTTTTGGACATGCGATGTGATTAACCGTGCCCTGCAGCTGATGGAGAGGCTTTTGGTAAAAGGGCAAAGAGCAGATATTGAGATGGCTGACTGGCATGCTAGTCATTCACTAAATAATTTTATCTAGTTGGTCCCGCACATATCACATGTACGCTCTAATAAGCAGGCCATACAGGCAGGAAAATTTATGAGCTTGACCGGAGCGAGATGACTGGATGCTCGCCGCGATCATGGTGGATGCGATGTCCTATAAAGAGAAAATACTCAAGGCGATTCAGGACTCCAAGGACGGTCTGACAACGGTAGAGGTTGCCAGGCAGGCAGGGGTGAGCAAGACGACTGTCATAAAATACCTCTCCGTTCTCAGATCCGAGGGCAAGTGTGAGTACGTGGAGGTCGGCCCCTCGAAGCTCTGGCGCGCGGTCACTCCCAAAAAAGAGATATGCAAGCGCGATATAGAGCCGTGTGAGGTGGAATCTGTCTCCGTCAAGCCACCAGACGATAGCGGTATGGTCTCCATCTCATTCAGGGTCAGAGCTGATCAGCTCTCTGCGCTTCTAAAGCAGATACAGTCGATAGAGGGCAAGTGCTGAGAGGAAGCCCAAACAACCGTATAAATAGTAATACTATATATATGATAATTGCTACCAGAGGTGGTTGGAGGGAACCCATGCGCATACCTGCTGAGATACACAGGTTTTTTGATATCGGTGAGGGGCAGACACTCCTGATAAAAGGCCTGCCCGGAACCGGCAAGACCACGCTCGCGTTTGAGATACTGAATGAGATGTGCGAGAAGAGAAACGGAATGTACATCTCCACGCGTGTCGACCCTGATAGGCTTTACAGGACGTTTCCCTGGATAAAGGAGATCGTGCCGCCGAGAAATGTCATCAATGCAACGCAATCAAAGCTTCTCCAGACTCTGAAAGACATCTCCGGAGGGATACCGACATACGATACTGTGCTGGATTTTTTCCGCGTCCTCTTCGAGGATGTGGAGGAGATGGAGAGCCCGATCATAGTCTTTGACAGCTGGGACGCGCTGATGAATTACCTCTCCCCGATGATAAAAGAGCCGCAGAGCTTCGAGCAGAACATATGCGAGTTCGCGAGGGACATGGGGATTCACATTATATTCGTCAGCGAGTCCGCGAATCTGATGCCGCTCGACTACATAGTCGACGGCGTTGTTTACATGGAGCTCTTCAGGATCGCCGGAACCCCGTCTGCAGCTGTGCGGGACAACGGCATGAGGGCCAGATATGCCCGCGAGATCAGGCTTGAGAAGCTCCGCGGCGTTGAGATACTCCAGCGCGCATTCACAGCAACGCTTCATGGTGGCAGATTTCAGTGCTTCACTCCCTGCGTCGAGGAGGTCGATGCCAGGATCGGCGGAGACCACATGAGAATCCCGGATCCAACAGAGGATTGCGCATCAACAGGCATTCCGCAGCTCGATGAGATAACCGGAGGTCTGAGGTACGGATCCTGCAATGTCCTGGAGATCAATCATGGGGTTGGCAAGCGCTACTACCAAATACTCACAGCCCTTGCCTCAAACGCTCTGAAGAACGGGAGAGCTGTATGCATAATCCCCTCGATAGGATACCAGCTCAGCCCGAGGGAGATCTTCGTGCCGACGAACGTCCGTGTCGTCCAGCCTCAGGGGGACGATATCGTCTCCTGGGGAAGAGAGCTGCTAGGCATATGGGATGAGCTGAGGGAGCGGAGTGGCCGGCCTATTCTCAACATAATCGGCATGGACGCGATGGAGTTCGCCTTCGGCTACAGGCAGCTTCTGAATATAGCGAACAGGCTGATCAACCGGTGGAAGGAGACGAACGATATCAATCTCCTGGTCGTAAAGACCGGCCAGGAGAGCATCAACATGGCGATTCACGTCGCAGACACCTACTTCGTCGTCAACGAGCTCAATGGAGGGCTCTGCATATACGGAGTGATCCCGCGCACCGAGCTCTACAACATGAGCATGGAGAGGGGGAACAGGATCTGCCTGACGCCTATAGTCTAGGTCAGA
>NZ_JANIHG010000030.1 GCF_024518575.1 Methanothrix sp.
TGTTGAATAATTAAGAGCTCTAAGGTCGAAAGCTATCGATTTTTACTAGAATTGCAATTCGTATGAATCCAGCCTCTACTATCGGATTCTCAAACATTATTCAACACAGCAGATTCTGCTGCAATCGATAGCTAAGGGCGGGGTATTCCACGAGCCTGGACATATTGAGCGCTGCGGATTTCAATGATACACACAACCTGCGTCTGAACCAAATGATGTGTACACGACCCAGAAGGGAAGGAGACACATTCGCAACGCAACGAATATATTCGCTGGCCACTTAAAATCGATACCATTGTGAATGTCTTCGACCAGCTGAACCCCACGATAAGGGAGAACCTCAAGAGCATGGGCTTTTCCGAGCCGACTCTGCCGCAGAGGATGGCGATACCTGAGATCCTGGCCGGGAACAACGTTCTTCTCATAGCACCAACAGGATCTGGAAAGACAGAGGCGGCGGTACTTCCTGTTCTCCACAGGATCATGGAGATCGACGATCGGGGAATCAAGGCCCTCTACATAACCCCGTTGCGAGCCCTCAACAGGGACATGCTTAGACGCCTGGAGGAATGGAGCGGTGCGCTGGGAGTGAAGATCGCGGTAAGGCATGGGGATACGACGAAGGGGGAGCGCGCCAGCCAGAGCAGATCGCCTCCAGACCTCCTGATAACAACCCCTGAAACCCTCCAGGTTATGCTGACCGGAAAGAGGCTCAGATCGAACCTCAAGAGCGTCAGGGTGGTGATCGTGGATGAGATTCACGAACTGGCATCATCGAAGAGAGGCTCGCAGCTTGCTGTCCTCCTTGAGCGGCTTGTGGAGGTCGCGGGCGAGATCCAGAGGATAGGTCTCTCAGCCACAGTCGGCTCCCCTGATGAGGTCGCAGGGCTTCTCGCCGGCATCTCCAGGGACTGCAGAATCCTCAGGGCTGATGTGGAGAGGTTCGTGGATTTCAGGGTCATGGCGCCCCGTCCGGGGCGGGGCGATCACGCGCTAGCAGGCCAGCTTGGATGCGAGCCGTCGCTTGCAGCTCATATTTCGTGCATAAGAGATCTTGTGAGATCGAGAAAGAGCCTGATCTTCGTCAACACCCGACAGGCTGCAGAGGTTCTCGGATACAGGCTGAAGATGTTAGGAGAGCCTATAGGGGTCCACCACGGGAGCTTATCTCGAGAGGCCAGAATGGAGGCTGAGGAGGCATTCAAGCGCGGGGATCTTCGCGGCCTGATATGCACATCCTCGATGGAGCTTGGCATCGATATCGGTGATGTGGATCATGTGATCCAGTACAGCTCGCCCAGGGACGTCTCCAGGCTCATACAGCGTGTTGGCAGATCAGGCCACGGCATAGGCAGGGTCTCCTCTGGCACCATACTGGCGACATGCCCTGACGACATCGCCGAGGCATGCGCCATCGCCAGGAGGGCATCAGCCGGCGAGCTCGAGGAGGTCAGGATACACGAGAAGCCCCTGGATGTCCTGGCGAACCAGCTGGTCGGCCTCTCCCTGGACTTCGGGGAGATAGGGATCGAGAGGGCATTTGAGATAATCAGAAGATCCTATCCTTTCAGGGATCTCGGCATGGATGAGATGCTCAGCGTGCTGGATATACTCAGGGGGAACAGGCTGTGCACGGTCGAAGATGGAAGAATAAAAAGAAGGCGCAGGGGCTGGGAGTACTACTTCGAGAATTTATCGATGATACCTGATGAGAAGCGCTACAACGTCTACGATATGGTATCAAGGCGCCAGATTGGCACGCTCGATGAGGCCTTCGTTGTGAGCTTCGCCAGTCCTGGAGCGACGTTCGTCACCCGTGGAGAGATATGGGAGATCGTCGAGGTAGAGGATGATACTATAAAGGTCGTGCCGATCAAGAGGAGCGGGGAGATCCCGAGCTGGAGCGGGGAGGAGATCCCTGTGCCGTATGATGTGGCGCAGGAGGTCGGAAAGATAAGATCACATCTGGCAAGAGATCTCGAGGAGGGCGGCGAGGAGGATGCGATACGCTGGCTACTCTCACGATATCCTGTGGACAGAGAGGCCGGCGAACAGCTCGTCGATCAGATAAAGCATCAGATGCGTGCAGGCTGCGCTGTGCCTGATGATAGAACGGTGACGATCGAGTCAGATGGCTCTTTTGTGGTGATAAACGCATGCATCGGCCACAGAGCTAACGATGCGCTTGGAAGGGCGATAACCGCGATACTCTCGACACGCTTCGGATCGAGCGTCGCCATGGAGATAGATCCGTACAGGATACAGCTGACTCTGCCGAAGAGGATGATGGCAGAGGAGCTGCTGAACCTCATCAGCGATCTGAGCTCCTCTCAGATGAAGGTGATCCTGGAGCTGAGCCTGAAGAACACCACTCTTTTCAGATGGAAGATGGTGCACGTGGCCAGGAAGTTCGGCTCGCTCTCGAAGGAGATAGATTACGAGAGGGTATCTCTGGTCAGGGTGCTGGGGGTCTTCGAGAACACGCCTATGTACAGAGAGGCGATCCGTGAGATCTACCAGGAGCGCCTGGATGTCTGTACAGCAGGTAACGTCCTTGATCGCATGAGATCCGGCGATATTCAGGTGATCACAGGCGATCTGAGCCCTATCGGATCCTCCGGCAGGGGTGGGGGCCATGACCTGATCGCTCCTGAGCATGCAGATGCAGCTGTTATAGAGCTCCTCAAGAACAGAATTCTCCACGACAGGGTGCTTCTGTTCTGCGTCAGCTGCAAGAGATGGAAATCGCTGAGAGAGGTTGGCAGGGTGCCGGATCGGCCTGAGTGTCCGCTCTGCGGCTCGAGAATGATAGCAGCTCTGAAGCCCTGGGAGGATGAGGAGATAAAGATCGTCAGGATGCCGGAGGATAAGAAGGGAGCTGAGGAGAAGAGGCGCACAAAGAGGGTTTACAGGAACGCGAACCTGGTTCTGAGCTACGGGAAGACCGCTGCCATCGCCCTCGCAAGCAGGGGTCTCGGCCCTGAGACCGCGGCTAGAGTCATAAAGAAGATGCACTCTGATGAGCTTGAGTTCTACAGGGACATACTAAGGGCTGAGAGGGAGTATGCCCGGACGAAGAGATTCTGGGGAGATTGAGGCCGTTCTGCTGATGCGCTGCAACATTACACCATCATAAACTGCACAAGCGATCGCCGATGCAGCCGCTGGGTTCCAGAATGAAGGCATCGCACATATCTCAACCGCCTCCGCAGTGGCATACCGCCAGAAATGCGCGTCACGTACGGTCTGGGAGATGTAAAGCCACAAAGCCCCCGTATTTAAGTAAACAGATAAAAGTGATGCGTTCCAGCTGCTGGAGGATGTGGAACCCTTCTTATCAATCGCCCAGCAGCCGCTCGACGAGCCACTCTGGATCGAACTTCACTAGGTCCGGGTAGTCCTGGCCCACGCCCAGAAATATGATCGGCTTTCCTGTGACATGGGCGATCGATATAGCGGATCCGCCCTTTGCATCCGCATCTGTCTTTGTCAGTATCGTGCCTGTGATCGGAACTGACTCGTTGAAGAGCCTGGCCCTCTCGACCGCGTCGTTGCCAGCGATCGCCTCATCGACGAATATGAGCATGTCAGGCTTTGTAACCCTCACAATCTTTTTCATTTGATCCATGAGGTTTATGTTTGTGTGAAGCCTGCCAGCAGTATCTGCGAGAACAACATCCTTCTTATGGGCCTTGGCATACTCGATGGCATCGAATATGACAGCTGCCGGATCCCCGCCGGTCTTGTGCTTTATGACCTTCAGATCCAGACGCTGCCCGTGGATCTCGAGCTGCTCTATCGCCCCCGCCCTGAAGGTGTCGCCGGCTGCAAGTACCACAGAGTAGCCGCGATCTTTCAGGTACCTGGCGACCTTCGCTATGCTGGTGGTCTTGCCTGTGCCGTTGACCCCCACGAAGAGGATCTTCACCGGCTTTGGGGCGTTTTTTATGAACTCATCGAAGTCGAAGACGTTCTTCGAGAGGACTTTGAGAAGCGCTGAGCGGAGAGCCGTCTCAACAAGATCTCCTGTATCAGAGCCGATCTTCTTTCTGCTCCCTACTAGCGAGCTCTTCACGGAGCTCACGATCTCCTCTGCGACAGGCAGCGCCACATCGCTCTCCAGGAGCGCCATCTCCAGACCCCACAGAGGCTCCTCGAGATCTTTCTCGTCGAGAATTACCTCCCTCTCGAAGATCAGGGATCTGGCCTTATCCACGATTGATATCCTGGTAGGCTGGACTGCCTCAACCTGTGTCGCCCCTGCGATGCCTGATCTGTTCTCAGATGGCGTTTTTACAGGAAGCTCCGCCGACGCCGGTCTGATCTCCTTTTGAGCGGCCGCCGGCTCTGATCTGTTCCCTATTATCGGTATGCTTCCAGCAGCCTTCTCCAGGATCCTGTTTGTTATCGACTCCTTGAAGCCCGAGAGCTTCTCCTTGAGCTTATTGAACAAACCCTTCGCTCCCACCCTGCTTCTGCAGCTCTCTCTCCAGTCTTTCAAGCGCAGCCTGGATTCTGGCCATCTCCTGCTCGATCTTCGCCAGCGCCTCGTTTATCTTCTTGGAGCTCTCAGAGATGGCGCTCCTTCTGGCCCTGAGCATCTCCATCGCCTCGCCAGCTGGCTTCTCTATGGAGACCCCACCGCCAACGTTCACAACGACCTTGTCGGTCGAGGAGAGCTTTGCGTAGGCGAATGAGCCGGAGCCGATCGGAACGAGCATCTCCTGCCCCTCAGCCGCCTTGGAGAGGGATCCTATGGCGCTTATCGCCTTGTCCAACCCCTCTGCGGTCATCTGTATGAGGCCCAGCTCTCTCACGAGGGATTCTGCCTCCGCCTGGTACTGCTGGTATGCAACTATGAGCTGGCGCGCCTGGTTCTCAGGCGACTGTGGCTTACCACTCACCAGCCCTCACCTCATCGATCCTGATCAGGTTGCGCTTCAGGCCATGCTTGCTTCCCATCAGAGAGTAGGCCCACTCCACTGCCAGTCTCTCATTAGGGCACTCCAGAACCTTGGTGAACTTCTGCCAGACATTTCCGATGAAGCTGGCCTTGTAACGCCCTGTTACTATATACTTACCCATATCCATCACTCCAGAAATCCGAGAGCATCCTCGATCCTGCCAAGCTCAGGCCCGGTGGTCTCCAGGCCTGCCATATAGCCCTTTGTGTTGGCCAGAAGCCCAGAGCCGACGAGCGGGGATCCGAAGTTTACCGTGCCGACATCGACAGGAAGGCCGAAGAGATCCTCGAGCACGCTTATCTCATCTGCAGATATCCTGGGATGTGCCAGGATGCCCCTGTTCGTCGCCACGGCCGTCATTCCCACTGTCTTCAGCCCGCCTATGGTGCCTCTGCGCACAACGACACCGAGCGTCTCGGAGATGACCTCACATGCGCTGTCGCTGAGACCCGGATGGACGAGTGCAGCATTGTCATTTGCCAGTATGACATTCCCCGCAGCGGTTATCTTCCCCGGCAGCCTTGCAACCCTGCCATGCTCCTCAAGCACCCTGATCTCATCGTCTGTTGCATATCTCGTCACCACGAAGCCCTCAGAGTTCGCGCATATCAGAGAGCCGAGCACAGAGCTGCAGCCGATCACGGTGACCACTGGCTCCACATCCAGGCCTGCGCTGAGCATCTCCACGCTCCGCTCGCTCGCCTCCGGCGGCACCAGCACGAGAGACTCGGTGCATCTGGCAAAGACGCCCAGGAGGGAGCTTCCGGCGACCTGTGTGCGCCTATCTGGCACCTGCGAGCTCCGCCTCAACTCTGCCATCGTCGAACTTTACCGCCTTCACCCTGATCCTGCAGGGGGGCTTCTCGTTGCTCCTGGCCCAGATCATCTCGTTCAAACTGTTGTCGATGCTGATCTTATCCAGCGGGGCCTTCATGTGCCTGGAGAGATAGCTCTTCAGCTCTGAAACCGCCCTTTTCGCCCTTCTCCACCTCGGCACCCGCTTGACATGCCTAAGTGGAACTGTGTATATCTGCTCAACCTCCATAAACGCTCACTCCAACGAGCTCCTTCTCCAGTGGCGCCTCTTCGGGTGCGATACAACCCTGCGCTTCGTCTTCATTATGACCCAGAGAGGCACCCTCTGGTTCTGCTTAAAAGCCTTGGCAAGCCGTATCTTCTTCGGCTTCATCTTCTTGCTCAAAACAACTTCCTCCGAACAACTCTGGAATGCGTGTGATTCGCGGGAAATATCCTCTCGACCTCGCTCTGGCCATACCGCTCTGCAAGGGCGTATCTCAGCCCGACCTCGAAATCGGACGCTGGATACCTGTCGCTCGGCAGCACCTCAAACTCGAGGTATTTGCTGGCCATCTCGTTTATCGCCTTCCAGCCCCAGCCGGCGAGCGGCCTGATATAGTGCATCCTGTGCCTGTCCTCGAGGCTCCTTATCGAGCTTGCGGTCATGACCGGCGCTCTGTCATCCCTGCGCGTGCCATCTGCAACATACTCGCAGCTCTCCGCCAGGACTTCGACAGCGCACATGTGGACGTAGTTCAGCGCATTGTTCGGGTACCCATCCCTCCGGAGCATCTCGAGGCCCCTCTCCAGAACCTCCGCGTCCAGTATCTCAACCCTATGCGGATGGCCTATGGCCTTGGCTGCCCTTGCAGCCACCTCCCATGCGCTGTCATGCCCGAAGCTGAACGTCACAAGCTCGATCTCGTCGAAGAACGGCTCGAGCAGTATCGCAGTCAGCCCGCTATCCTTCCCGCCGCTGAACAGAGTGGTGACCTTCATCCTCAGATCCGCCGGATGTTGATATCCCGCTTCTTCGGCTGGGCCTGCTTCAGTATGGCCTTCAGCTGCTCGTCTGTTATCGCTGATCTTATGCGTCCGCTCTGGGCGAGCATGATAAGCTGGGCCTCTATCTGAGCTACAAACTCAGGCCTAGTCATGCGGATGCTGCTGAGTCTCTCTCTGGCCTCGGGCGTCAGTATGGCCCTGAGTATCGCCTGCTTCTTGGCCTCTAGCTCCTGCTGCATCTGCTCCTGCTGAGCTGCATAAAGCTGGGACTCCAGCTGCCGTCTCTGCAGCTCCTCAAGCCTCTTGCGTCTCAGATCTGCCAGCTCATCGTCCATATCTCAATACCTCGCCAGTTCGGGTATCTTCTCCACCAGCCTCATCTTGACCCTGTGGGCTATGTCATCCAGAAACGCCTGCCCCTCGGGTGTGATATGTCTCCCGTCCTTCTGCTTCTTGACGTATCCGGCCTTTTCCAGCTGCTGTAGCGCCTCTCTTATAACAGAGCCGCTTCCCTTGACCGACCTGCCTGTGGCCACCCGGTTCTTGGTCTTCCCACCGTAGTGCGTTCTCAGTCTGGACACGCCCACTGGCCCGTCGACATAGACATGGCGGAGTACCGATGCGCATCTCACGTACCACCAGTCAGCATTGCTGGGTGGCATCTCCGTATGCACTCCAGTCTTCACGTACGCGGCCCATGCAGGCGGCGTGATCTTGCCGCTCGCCTTCAGCTCCTCAGCAACCGCGTTTATCAGATCTGCTGGAGGCACATCATAAACAGTTGTCAAATCCTTCAATCCTCCACGATGATAAGGAACGGACCAGGAAACTTAAAAACAAAACAAGTATAAATGCTTTTTCCGTAGGCCGCTGGCCTCCGGATGGGCGGTCACCGCAAAGCCCGCAGAATCCGTTGATGTCGGATCCTTATTCCTTTGCTATGCTCTGATACACCTTTTCGAGGAGCGGCAGTGGAGATACGCTGTTCATCTCCAGCGCAAGATCTTCAGGACCTAAACCGAGGGCTATTCCGACGAGCTGTGTGACGTACAGCACCGGCATCCTGAGATCCAAACCATATCGCTTTTCGATAGCGCCCTGCTTCGCGTCGAGCATGAGGTGGCAGAGCGGGCAAACCGCCATGATCGCATCCGCTCCACTCCGCTTCGCGCTTTTGATTATATGGTATGTGCTCTCGAGAGCCGCCTCCTCTCTCGGCATGAATATCGGGCCGCCACAGCAGAGCATCTTGAGCGGGGACTCAACAGGCTCTGCACCCAAACCTCTGACGAGATCCTCCAGTATCCTCGGATGCTCAGGGCTGTCTATCCCGCTGCCGGGTCTTGTGAGAAGACAGCCGTAATAGGGCGATACTTTGATGCCGTTGAGCTTTATGGGGATCTCTCTCCCCTTAAGGGCCTCTGAGAGCATCTCCACAACATGCATCACCCTCGCGCCAGCGTATTTTCTCTCAAGAACTGAATTGACGCGCGCGCGCATGCCATTATCCTCCAGGCGAAGAATCGCTGTGCGAAGGTTGCTGTAGCAGATGGAGCATGTGGTCATTACGGGCAGCGTGCTCTGGGTCAGATTTCTGGCCGCAAGGCCAACTGCGAGGGCTTCGCTTGGCACATGAGTGGCTCCGCAGCAGCTCCAGTCTTCCAGCTCGATCAGCTCGATACCCAGCGCCTTTGCGACGGATCTCGTGGAGATGTCATACTCGCGTCCGGTCGCCCTCGAGACGCAGCCAGGGTAGTATGCGATCTCAGTCATTCTCCAGCCCCTCGAAGATGCGCCGAACCTCATCCATGCCCTTCACAGTCCCAGGATCTAGGGAGACCTTGCCCTTTGTGATAAGCTCTATCCCCATCTCCATTATCGGAACCGTTGCATCCGGATTCCTGAGAGCGTATGCAGCAGAGAGAAGGACCTCAGATATCCGGCCTTTATTCCTGATCTGATCCATGAAGATCCTCTCGAAAGCCTCGTCTCTGTTTCTGAGACCCTCACGCTCGTAGATCTGCCTGAGCGCAGATACCACCGCCTTCGGCCTTATCCCTCTCGGGCACCTTACTGTGCAGAGAAGACAGGAGGTGCAGAGCCATATCGAGTCGCTCGACAGCGCCTCGTCTCTCCGCCCCTCGAGAACCAGACGGATCAGCCTTCTTATGCTGTTATCCATGAGGTGTGCGGTCGAGCAGCTCGATGAGCATGTGCCGCACTGAATGCAGGTCCTGATCTCGTCGCCTGCGAGCCGTATGACCTCATCAGTGAATGCAGCGTCGTCCATCAGGACTCCTCCTGAGCGATCCTGGATGCGATCTTTCTCCTCGCCTCCTCAACAGGCGCCCTCTCCCAGAGGTACCTGACCTTCGGCTTCCTCATCGCCACATCTATTCTCGCTAGAGCCTCATCTATCCTTCTGAGAAGCTCAGGATCGCGTTCAGGGACCTTTATCTTCGGCGGCGGTGGTCTCTCGAGTGCCGGAGGCGCCAGAGTTCCTGAGACATCGTATCTTCTCTTCTCTCCCGTCAGTATCGCATTTATCGCGTCCCGCCACTCCGATGCCCATGGAGTCTCCTTTATCGGGGTGTGGGAGACCTTCGTCCTGGCCACATCTATTCCGAAGAGGTGGCATGCGTTGGAGCATGCCCCGCAGAGTATGCACTGATCCTCGACAACTCCAATCCTGCCCTGATCATCGACATACCAGCAGTCGGTGGGGCAGACGTTGAAGCAGCCGTGGCATCCCACGGGATCGCATTTCACCAGGCGATCGCTTACGAGTCTGATCTCGCCCTCGAACGGCTTCACGACATCCATAGCATCGTACGGGCACACAATGGCACATCTGCCGCAGCCGATGCACCTCTCTTGGTCTACCTCTATGCTCCCTTTGAGATCAAGAGTTGCCTTGAGGGGCTCGCCCTTTACAGCTATCGCCTCCTCAGGGCATATGCCCACACAGAGCCCGCAGTAGTCGCAGAGATCCTCATCTACGAGGAGCTGCTCGTACGGCCTGAGATCTCTCGGATCGAGATCTTTTTCGAGAAGCACAAATGCCTTGCAGAAACGGGCGCATATCCCGCAGAGGTTGCACTTCTCTTTATCGACAGAGATCTCCCCCTCAATTCCCTCTCGGAGCGGCCCGAAGTCATCTCTGGTTCTGTTGAATACAACTGTTATCGCCTCTGTCGGGCAGACCGGCTCGCACAACGTGCATGGCAGGCACCTCTCGTTCGGCTCTGCTTTCCTTAAAAGACGCGGGTACCGGTCATCGCTCTTGATGTCCACGCCGTTTACTGTGAATCTGTATGCGTTGACGGGACAGAAGTTCGCGCACATCCCGCAGAAGACGCATGCATCCAGATCTATGAGCACAGGCGGAGCGTCAAGCCCTGTCGCTATCTCCAGGAGCGGGCCGGGCTGGAGGGCCTTAGTCGGGCAGAGGGAGATGCATATCCCGCATCCATTGCAGGTCTTGTAATCGTAATCGAGGATCTTTGTGATATCCCCGCTCCTCTGCCTGCATATTATGTGTGAGCCCTCAACATCCATATCCTTCTCTATCTCGAGCATGCTCAATCCTTCCCAGAGGGCAGTGCGGCCACAAGCTCTGTTCCGACAGGCCCCAGATCCTTGAGCTCGTCGACGAACTCCTCGATCTTTCTCGCAAGGATATCGCCCTCACTGGCCGCACACCATGCGATCTTCAATCTTCTCGGATCGATCCCGATCTCCCTGAGCAGCCCCTTGAGGACCTCCACACGCTGGAGCGCGTGCAGATTTCCGCTCACGTAATGGCATTCCCCTATGCGACAGCCTGCTATCAGAACGCCGTCGGCGCCGCGCCTCAGCGCCTCGAGCACGAAGCTCGGATCCACCCTGCCTGCGCACATCACTCTTATTATGCGGATGTTCGTCGGGTACTGGATTCTGGAGGTGCCTGCGAGATCCGCTCCGGCGTAGCTGCACCAGTTGCACAGAAAGCCAACTATGAAGGGATACTCGCCCTTTACAGCAGTTGCAGCCCTGATCTGGGCGAGTATCTGCTCATCCGAGAAGAGACGCATCTCGATCGCATCCACTGGGCATGCTGCAGCACACGTGCCGCAACCCTTGCACCTGGCCTCATCCACAAAGGCGGTATCCTTCACGCTTATCGCCCTGCTCGGGCAGGTATCGACGCAGAGCTTGCAGCCGATGCATTTCTCCCTGTCCACAAACGCGACCGTAGGGTCGAGCTCGATCTCGCCCTTGAAGAGCAGCTGCATAGCCTTCGAGGCTGCTGCACTTCCCTGGGCTATCGATACCTGTATCTCCTTCGGACCGGATGCGCAGCCTGCGATGAAGACTCCATCGATATGCGCCTCCACAGGCCGCATCTTCGGATGTGCTATCTCGAAGAACCTGTCAGGCCTTCTCGATAAACCCAGGAGGCTGCCAACGACCTCTGCATCCCTGTTCGCCTCAAGACCTGTGGACAATACGACGAGATCGTATCTCTTCATGAGGGTCTTCCCCAGAAGCGTGTCCTCGTAGTGGACGTAGAGACCGTCCTCACCCTCCTCAACGGAGGAGACACGCCCTCGGATGAACCTGATGCCGAGCCGCTGAGCCCTGATGTAGAACTCCTCGTATCCCTCGCCCCCGGCCCTGATGTCTATGTAGTGTATCGCGACATCTGCGTCCGGGTATCTCTCCTTGATGAGCTGCGCGTTCTTGAGGGAGGACATGCAGCATATCCTGGAGCAGTACGGGTTCCCGACGGTCTGGTCCCTGGAACCCACGCACTGTATGAAGGCTATCGATTTTGCGATCTCGCCTGTGGACGGCCTCACTATATCGCCTCTTGTGGGTCCTGCCGCGTTCAGCATTCTCTCTATCTGAAGCGTGGTCACGACATCTCTGTATCTTCCAAAGCCGTACTCCTCCTTCCGGGATGCATCGAATGGCTGCCATCCTGTGGCTACGATTATCGCGCCGACATCGAGCTTGAACTCCTCCGCTTGCTGATCATATTTGACCGCGTCCGCAGGGCACGCCTCTGCGCAGAGACCGCAGCCTATGCATGCGTTTGTGTCTATGCATGCAACAAGAGGCACAGACTGCGGGATCGCCATGTAAATCGCCTTCCTCTTACCCAGACCAAAATCGTATTCGTTCGGAACCTCGACAGGGCATGCGCCGGAGCACTCGTTTATGCAGCCCTTGCACAGGCTCGGATCGACGTATCGCGGCTTCGTGACCCCCGTCACCCTGAAGTGTCCCACAGTCCCCTCGATCGCCAGTATCTCAGAGTATGTCATCAGCTTTATCATCGGGTTTGCGTAGACCTCGGCCATCTTCGGAGCAAGGACGCAGATGGAGCAATCGTTTGTTGGAAATACATCTGTTAGAAGGGCCATGTAGCCGCCTATGGTTGGCCTGCGCTCAACCAGGTACACCCTGAGGCCAGCATTCGCAAGGTCGAGCGCAGCAGAAATCCCAGCGACACCTCCGCCTATCACAAGCACGTCTCTGCTCACAGGCACGCTCTCTGTCTCAAGCGGTCTCAGCAGAGCCGCCTTGGCGACGGCCATCGCTATGAGATCCTTCGCCTTCTGGGTCGCCAGCGCCGGCGAGTCCATGTGAACCCAGGAGCACTGCTCCCTGATGTTCGCCATCTCAAGCATGTACTGATTGAGGCCCGCCTCCGTTATTGTCCTCCGGAAAGTGGGCTCGTGAAGCCGCGGAGAGCATGCCGCGACGACGACGGCATCGAGCTTGTGCTCTGCTACATCGCTCTTGATTGTGTTCTGGCCCGCATCAGAACACGTGAACTGTATGTCGCGGGCCACAACCACATTCGGGAGCGTCTCTGCAAATCGCCTCAGCTCCTCGACATCCAGTGTCGCGGCTATATTGAGCCCACAGTGGCAGATGTAAACCCCAATCCTTGGAGTCCTTCCCGACTGATCCATCATGACCTCCTGACCGTGGGGAAAATTGATGATCCAGAGGATTTAGCATTCATCCATATCCGGGTTCACCTGATCAAGCATATAGATAGCGGTGCAGATCAAAAGATACCGTTGGATATAACCGAACGCCCCGCTCAAGTCCTGGCAGCCGATTGTGCATATTCGTCCAGCTTGGATCGTATAAACTCGCCTGTTATCGCAGTCCCCCTGCATGTGCCGAGATTTATGTTTATGAGCATCCCCACAACCGCGCCGTCCTGAAATACAGGGGTGCCGCTGTCTCCAGGGCCTGGCAGGTTCCCTGGCTGGAGCACGACATAAGCTATGCTCCACGAGGCGTCTGTTATCCTGCAGCCCATGCGCCTGGCGCTGTTGATCAGCTCCGCATCCCCAAGTCTTGGCTTTGCAAGCCTGGTGGGCTCGCATGGCCCGAGAACGAGAAAGAAGGCGATGTCTGCATCGCTGCAGTAATGAACGACCTTGGGGCGGTGAGAGCCAATCCTCAGCACATCCGTCCCGGAGTATCGGAATATGTGGGCTGGAGCCACCCCGAGGTATCCCCCACGGTAGGGGTAGAACGCCGAGACCACCCCGCCGGATCTGCCGGATATGAACTGATCGCCGGCCCTGAGCATGATCAAGACCCTCTTTAGGTTCTTCAGATCTCCGGTCTCGGCGGCAGGCCTACTGCTCCCAGAGCTGGCGCACCTGTTTCACTCAGATCCAACTGTGACCCTGCAGGTGGCGGGATCCCCTGTACCGGGAGCAGATGATCGGAGGCCGCGATCCATGAAGACACGTTTCTTTGATCCCGCTACCGGAACCTACCTGTATCTCATCCTTGAGATGTGACCGCATCGCATGCATTTTATCACAAGAATGCCATCTCTCAGACGTACCATTCGCTGCGCGGGTGAGAGATACCCCCTGCAGTTCTTGCAGAACATGCGTTTCATCTCTCTGGTCGGCCTGACTCTGAGACGCATCCCGATTTTCAGAGCCAGCTCGACATACCTGTCGCTCCTCTCTGGATGCGTTCCTGCATTGGCCCTGGCCAGCTCGAAGAGCCTCTCCATGCGCTGCCGTGCGATATCCTTCAGTACATGAGCCTGCCGCCTCTTCACATCTGACCAGGGGATGATTTGATATAAAAGCTATTTCCAGTGAAGATCGTGATGAAGCGAGTCTCTGTTTGGATAGAGCCAGAGATGCTGGAGTACATAAGATCCAAAAAGACGGATCTCCGGATAGCAACGACCTGCGAGGGGCCTCTGATCTTCTCCATAAAAACAAGCCCCCCGAAGGATACGGATTTCTACATGGAGGTCGAGGGGAAGAAGATCTACATCTCCGCGGTCCAGGCCCCGCTGATAAAATCGATAGACAGGAGGATGCTCCCGCGCTGCGCTCTCGAGAGGAGATAGCTAGGAACTCCTCGTTTGAGGATATGGCGTGATCCGCGTAGATCCGGGTCTCAGATCACCGGCTCTCAAGCCATCTCTTCAGCGCTTTCATGGACCTCCCTCTGTGCGAGATCATGTTCTTCTCCTCCAGCTCCATCTCCGCAAGAGTCCTGCCATCGACCTCGAATATCGGATCGTAGCCGAACCCGCCAGTGCCACGCTCCTCGAACCCGATCCTTCCATGGAGCTCTCCTTTAAACAGAACTGGCTCCATCCCCGGAGCCGAGAATCCCACGACAGATCTGAAGGATGCTGCGCGATTCTCAATCCCTTCCATGAGTTTAAGTATGCCACTGTTCCCTATCGTCCTCTGGACGTAAGCTGAATAGACCCCGGGGAAGCCATTCAGAGCTTCGATGAACAGTCCCGCATCCTCTATGATGAACGCTGAGTCAAGCCTGGAGGAGAGCTCCCTCATTCCAAAAAGCACAACCTCCTCCAGCGTATCAGCCTGGATCTCTGTGTAACCCAGATCTGCCTGGACGAGATCCTCTATTAAGCTCTGCGCCTCGACGAACTTTCCCCTGTTGCTGGTAACAAAACGAATCATGGGTACCATCCATCAGTATTTTATCTCACAGGTGGAGGCAGTGAGGATGCGGCTCGATATCTACCTTGTGGAGATCGCGGGATCCAGATCTAAGGCTGTGCACCTGATCAAGAGCGGGAAGGTCATGGTGAACGGCGCTGTGTGCAGGAAGCAATCATACAGGGTGAAGCCCACTGACAGAATCGAGATCGTGGAGGGATTCAGGTATGTCAGCAGGGGAGGCTACAAGATAGAGGCCCTGTTCCAGGGGAGACTGGAGGAGATCAGGGGGCTGAGCATCCTGGATGTGGGATGCTCTGCAGGCGGCTTCTCCGACTTCTTCCTTCAGCACGGTGCGGCCAGGGTTCTGGGGATCGATATCGCAGAGGAGTGCGTGGACCCTTCGATACTCAACAATCCCAGGTTCAGTTTCACCGGCGGGGTCGATGCGAGATCTTCCGAGGAGCTCGTAAAGCATCTCGGCGATGAACGGTTCGACCTGATATCGGTGGATGTGAGCAATGTTTCTCTCAGAGAGGTCCTCCCAAATCTGATCCAATTTTTAAAGAGCGATGGAAGAATTGTGGCGCTCTTCAAGCCGCCGTATGAGATCGAGGGCGGCCACAGAGATGAGGACATCGAGAGGGCGAGGAGCAGCTTCGAGAGGTGGCTCGAGCCTGGGTTCGAGGTGATTCATTCATGCCCCTCTCCGATACGGGGAGGACCGAAGAACAGGGGCGTCGTCGAGTATCTGTATCTGCTGCGACCTAGAGTTGAAATCGGATAGCTGCATTTATATGCATCCGGTCAAACTCGATTGAGTTCAACAGCATGCGGACTCATTGTTACTGCTCTGATCCATGCCACAACTGAATGTGAGGATCCTATTGATCAGTTTCCTGGGAGACAGCTGATTCCTCCAGCGGGCTGCCGCACATCCTGCAGTACCTCGCATCTTCCTCGTGCCACTCCTGACCGCATCCACTGCAGGTGTACCTCTTACGTGGGGCAGAGATCCACTCTCTGAAGATCCTGCTCACCTGTATGGGTATCAGAATTATGCCAGATATGATCATCATCAGCGTGACGAGCCGACCGGCTCCGGATACAGGGACGATATCACCGAAGCCGACGGTTGCGACCGCAATCACTGTGAAGTAGAACGCATCGCCGAAGTTATTGACATCAGGATTAACAGGACTCTCGGCAAAGTAGAAGAGACCGGAATATATGAAAAATATTATTATTACAGTTGCGACAAGCCTTGCGACGTTCAGCATCTTCAGGCTGATTATGCCGAAGAGGAGATGGTCCTCGGCTATGAACCTGAGAAACCTGAAGATCCTGAATACGGTTATGATTCTTATGGTCTGGATGAAGCGCAGATCAGCGTATACTCCAAAGAGAGGAAGAACCAGGAGTATGAGAGTCGGCATTATGGCGACAAGATCTATCATGCTGTATGTGTCCTTGATGTAACTCCAGCGATCTGGCGCGCCGTAGAACCTGAGAAGATACTCGATCACGAAGATGAATATGATAGCAACCTCGAGCCTCCAGAGCATCAATGAGACGCTGGGCGGGAGCGGATACGTCTCGATGACGAAGAGCGCAACAACCATGATGTTCAGAGCGATGATGGCGATATCTATGGCCCTGCCCAGGGGCGTCTGGAAGTCTATCATGTAAAACTGTATCGTCTCCCTCAGGCTCCTGTTGCCTGGGCATTTATCAGGTTTTTCTGACATGCATATCGATATGTTATGAGGGTGTGTGGATTGCATCCTGTGGCTGGTTCCTGTAAAGGATCCACCTGTTCATGTACATGAAGGGTATATCGATAAGAGCCACGAGCCATTTGGTTATCGTGATGCCGATGATCAGGGGAACCACAGGCATGACCCCGTAGAATGCGATTGTTATGAAGAGCGTTGAGTCGATCAGCATTGCCGGTATCGAACTCAACGCGTTCCTCGCCCAGAGATGGCGCCCTCCTGTCTTGGACTTGAACCATGCAAAGACCACTGCGTCGAGGTTCTCGCTCACCATGAATGCGATCCACGAGGCCAGGACGATCCTCGGCACCTGCTCCAGAAGAACCTCGATCGCATCCTGGTGGTGAAAGAACGGCGCTGGCGGAAGCTCCACAACTAGCCATGAGAAGAGCGAGATCATTATCTGGGAGATAAACGCTATGCTGATCATCCTTCTGGTCTCCTGGAGCCCGAACCTCTCGTTCACCACGTCTGTGAGCAGAAACGTCACGCTGAATACTATCACCACGGCAGGGGCGTAGAATGTTCCTACAATGAGATCAAATTCAGCTGTCTTGGCTGCAGCTATGTTCGAGAATATGCCGAATGCCACATAGATGCCCATGAGCATATCATATCTCCCAAACCTGCGGGCATACCACGACCCGAGGATCGTGAATGAGCTCACAAGCCCGATCCAGAGCAGCAGCAGTGCGAACATATCATACGATCGTCCTTAGAGCCGGAACGTGCAACGTGCCGGTAGTTTCCCCCAGGCGCAACATCAATGCAGGTGTGAAACCGCGCTTTCAGGGAACTGATCCGCTCATCGCGGAAGCATGCCAGAGCTGTTCGGTGTAGATGTTCTGGCATTTTATGATCGTGCCAAAAGTTGATATGCCTGTCGGTTACATTCGTCTGCGATACAGATCTCTGTTTCTAAGGTGGTGGGCATGAAGATACTTGGCATAAACTCCAGCCCAAGAGGGGAGAGGAGCCAGACCCTGAGGCTCGTCAGGGCGGCGGTGGATGGCGCCAGATCAGAGGGAGCCGAGGTCGAGCTGATAGATGTCTGCAAGCTCCGAATAGAGTACTGCAACGCATGTGGAGTCTGCTATGCAAAGGGCGAGTGCACGCACAAGGATGATTTCAAGGAGGTATACAAAAAGCTCCTCGAGTGCGATGGTTTTGTGATCGGCTCGCCGAACTACTTCAGGAGCGTGACGGCCCAGCTCAAGACGCTCATAGACAGAATGGCGGATGCGGTCCACTGCCAGCTCCTCCTGGGCAAGTACGGATGTGCTGTGGCCACAGCCGGCGGCCAGGCATATGATGAGGTTCTGGATTACCTGAGCAGGATAATAGTTGGATTCGGTGCGTCCTACGTCGGTGGCGCAGGTGGGGCGCCGGCAATACCTGGATCTATGGATGCGGCTGAGAAGAAAGCGCGCGATCTCGGAGTGGACCTGGTGCGCGCCATATCTGAGAAAAGAAGATATCCCGAGCAGGACAGGGTTCACGATGAGATGAGATCCAGGTTTAAGGCCCTCGTGAGCATGAACAGGGACATATGGAAACATGAGTA
>NZ_JANIHG010000066.1 GCF_024518575.1 Methanothrix sp.
ACCGGCGTTCTCATCGTTTTAGCAATCTTTGAGAGATCCAGCTCCCTGTATTCGGGCCATTCTGTGAGCAGGACCAGAGCATCCGCGCCATCTGCCATCCTGTACGGATCCTCGAAGAACTCGACCTCCTGAAGGGCATTCCTGGCGTTCTCCATTGCCGCAGGATCGTGAGCCCGCACGTGTGCCCCGCGCTCGATCAGGAGCTTAATTATCTCAAGAGCTGGCGCCTCCCTGATGTCATCGGTGCATGGCTTGAACGATATCCCGAGAACGCCTATCACCCTGCCCCTGACGCCTAAAAGCGCATTCTGCAGCTTTTCCACCAGCCTTCTCCGCTGCCGGAAATTCACCTCTCTGGCAGCCAGGACTATCGGCATCTCACAACCAAGCTCCTGTCCGAGAGCTACCAGGGCTGCGGTATCCTTTGGAAAGCAGCTTCCTCCCCAGCCTGCACCAGCCTGCAGAAACCGCGTGCCGATCCTGGGATCAAGCCCCATCCCGCGCGCCACCTCCTGCACGTCAGCCCCGACCCGCTCGCACAGAGCCGCGATCTCGTTGATGAATGAGATCTTGACAGCTAAAAATGCGTTGGATGCGTACTTGATCATCTCTGCGCTCACAGTGTCTGTGGCGATAAGGGGCGGCTGGGAATACCCGGAAGGGCGCGGCAGCCCAACCGGAGGCTCGAAGCTCTGCTCCAGGATCGGTCTGTATAACCGGCGCATAACATCCACGCCCTCCGGAGACTCTGCGCCCACCACAATCCGATCCGGGTAGAGAAAATCGCGCAGCGCTTGACCCTCGCTCAGGAACTCGGGGTTTGAGACCACATTGACATTCGAGCGCTTGTCTCTCCTCCGTAGCTGATCTCCGATGATATGAGCCACACGCCTGTTCGTCCCGACAGGGACCGTGGACTTCATGACCACCGTGTAGCTCCTGCCATCCTCCATCGCCTCTGCGACCTCGCGCGCCGCATCCTCGACGTATCGCGTGTCAGAGCTGCCGTCCTCCCGCGAGGGCGTCCCGACCGCGATCATTATCACCTCTGCATCTGGGATGGCCTCGTGAGGATCAGAGGTGAATCTCAGCATGCCCATCATCTCCGCCAGCCCGGGCTCCAGGATGGGGCAGATCCCATTCCCCAGCAGTGAGAGCTTGCTGCGATCCTTCTCCACACATATCACGCGATTGCCGAGATAGGCGAGCGCAGCTCCCGTCGTGAGCCCGACATAGCCTGCTCCAACGATTGCAAGATTCATACTCACTCTGATCTCCTCAATCTTTTCTCCGGCAATGCCTTCCTGAGATAGTCCGCGCCCGGGTTCCTGTCGTATCTCCAGAGTGGTTATTCCAGCTCATGGCTTGACCTCCTCCGGCAATCGCAGGATAAACAATTGCCTGACCTCTTTCCGTTTAGCCTCCTCCATAAATGACCTTACCTCGGTGAAGGACTTGAGACCCCAATGAGGCTGGCACCCGCTCCAGCTCCTCCAGCTCCTTTCGGGTCAATACCAATATCTCAACAGGAGCTGTAAGCCCCCAGAGACAGCCGTAAGCCTCTTGTGCTCGGCGATAACGGGGTTGGTCTGATTCTGGAACTACAACCATCAGGTCGATATCGCTTGTCTCAGTGGGGCTTCCATAGGCATGTGAACCAAAGAGGATGATCTTCTCCGGATGAAGACCTTCTACCAGCCTTCTCACAATCTCTTTCAGCAGGTCAGGAGATAGCTCTCTCATAAATCCTCCACATGCCCAAGCACATCCCGCCACCCGTTCCAGTTCAGCACTGTGATTGCCACCCTCGGCCAGCTCCCCTCGCCCGCCTCCCCACACCACGAAGCCCATGCTCCCTCACAAGAAAATCCATGTGAATCACATCAAAGGCAGGTTCCAGCCCCGGTCCGTTCACTCATGAAGAACCTCCTCCAGCGTTCCCATAGCCTCACACTCCTCCAGGAAAGCCTCTACTGCTTCTTTAAGGGAGACCTTTGCCTCATCCAGGCTTTCTCCGAAGCTCGAGACGTCAAGCTCGGGGACGAGCCCTACATAAAGATCGCCCTCCTTGAAGAACTCTGCCCTGAATACAACCCTTCGCGCCATGCTATCGAACATCTCCCGAATTCTCAGCCCATGGATAACATTATCCTTATCCCCTAGCTTTCAGCTCTCCTTAATCAGGCTTTCTCCCCGCGCGCATCACGATCTCCTCGTCTTACTCAACCACAATGCAGAACCGGTATTTGGTCATGTCTTTCACACTGTTGCTCAAACGCTCTCCTGAGATCTCCGCTTGGGACCCGTACACCCCTCTCGCAGTACTCCAGATGCTCGCCGGCTATCACGCCCTCCACCCAGTCAAATTTCGCAAGGCACCGCTTCACGCGCATCCATTCACACAACAGCAGCCACTTCCACCTTTACCCTTCCAATGAAGAACGTCTCTTCTATGGGTATCTCCTTCCTGTCCTCTTTCAGGGCCAGTATGTGCGCTTCGATCGCCTCTTTTATATTTTCCATGGCCTCCTCAATCGTCTCACCCTGAGAATAGCAGCCAGGCAGGGCCGGAACTTCTGCCCAAAAACCACCTTCTTCCGATTGATAAATCAGTACAGTATATTCCATTCTCTCACCCCTATTTTAATAATCTCAGGAACTCCTCCTCAGTCAAGCCTGCCTTTTTTAGATGCGATCCTATTTATAAATCCCATCTACTTCAACCGCTTTTGTGCTATCAAGCCTATCTTCAACAGCTCACCAGCACCCTTTTTATGTTTTCTGAACTTTTACGAGCGGATCGCTGCTCAACCGTACACCCTCCGGCAGTACTCCAGGTACTCGCCGGTTATCACGCCCTCCACCCATCTCCTGTTGCTCAGATACCAATCCACTGTGCGGGCGAGCCCATCCTCGAACCGCGTTTTCGGCCCGTACCCAGCAGCCTCTCCGCCTTCCCCACATCCGCACACGTCTGCGGGACGTCCCCGGGCTGCTCCTGCATATGCCTTATCTGCGCTCGGACGCCTAGAGCCTTCTCAAGGGCGTGGACCAGCTCCAGCAGCTCCATGTGTGATTTTTCCCAGATTTATGACAATGTGAGATGACAATGTGAGAGCGATCAGCGCATCATTACGTTTCTCAGGTACCAGTCGTTCGCCCTCATCAGGTCTTTTGGAGTGCCAACATCGATGTGGATCCCGTCGATTTTCCTGTATATGACCCTCTTGCCGTTATCGATCATCACTTTCACAGCATCCGTTAGCTGGATCTCGCCCCTGTACCCTGGCTCTGTCTCCCTTATCGCATCGAAGATATCGGGAGTGAAGACGTATATCCCGATGGATCCGAGATTGCTGAACGCACTCGCCGGCGCTGGCTTCTCCACGATGTCCGTGATTCTATCGCCATCTGGCTTTATGATTCCGTGCCTGGTCACATCCTCGACTTCTGCGACGCCCAGGGTTGCGTCCGCGTTTCTATCCATGTGGTACGTTATCAGCTCACTCAGAAACGATTTGGGATGGAAGAAGTTGTCCCCGAGTACGACCGCGAAGCTGTCGTCGATGACGTGCTCCGCAGAGAGCACAGCATCCCCCAGCCCCCTCCGCTCGTCCTGCATCACGTAGACAAGACGCACGCCGAAGCGTCTGCCGGATCCCAGGTAATCGCAGAGGCCGTGCTTGTGCGGGCTGCAGACGATCGCTATATCCTCGATGCCAGAAAGCCTCATCGCCTCGACAACGTGCTCTATGACAGCCTTTTCTCCCACCGGCAGAAGCTCCTTCGGTATCGCGTTAGTGAACGGTCCAAGGCGCGTGCCCGAGCCGGCCGCGGGTATGACCCCCATATTTAACATCAATCCTCTCTCCATCTACAGGGTATGCTGACGCCCGGCTGGCCCTCAGCGCCGAATATCAGGATGCGCATGTCGTGCCCCGC
>NZ_JANIHG010000039.1 GCF_024518575.1 Methanothrix sp.
AAGCATCTGATCCTGTTTCTGGAGCATCATGTCCTGCTTCTTCAGCATCTCCCTCCCGATTGCGACACTCTCCTCGCTGAGCGTGATGCTTCTGTGAAGCAGTGCCACTGCGACATCGATCCTCTCGAAGAGCTCCTCGGTCCATTCCGCGCGTATTATCCTGAAGTATGGGAACTCTCCGGTTGCTTCCTCCCATCTCACGGAGAGAGATCTCACATTGATCGGGTACCTCTGGATCCGTACGGCCTCGATGAACCTCTCCAGATCATCCTCTTCGCCCTCTGCCACTATCTCGACATCATACGGCTCGATGTTCTTAACATACCCTGAGATGCCAAGGTCACGGGCTGCTTTGAGGACAGCGTCCCTGTATCCGACACGCTGCACATCTCCAGAGGCGATCACAACAGCTCTGCGCATACACAGCCAGATCTTCTCTTAATCTATAAATACGTTGGAGGTATCGATGTAAACACCAATCACACCACGTACCGACGAGCTAGTTTGCTGCAGAATATGGGTTTTATAGCAGGATCTACACAGATGCCCTCATGAAGAAGGTTCTGTTCTTATGCGTCCACAACTCCGCGAGATCCCAGATGGCAGAGGCGCTCCTCAGGGCGCTCAAAGGGGATACGTACGAGGCGTACAGCGCGGGCATCGAGCCCACACAGGTGGATCCGGATGCTGTTAGAGCGATGGCCGAGATCGGCATCGATATATCAGAGCAGCGATCGAAAGGGCTTGAGAGTCTCGGGGATATACACTTTGATACAATCATAACACTCTGCGATGCCGCGGATTCATGTCCATTCATCCCCGGAGTCCACATGCACAGAGCCTTTCCGGATCCCGCAGGTGGTGGGATAGATGCTTTCAGGCGCGTGCGTGATGATATAAAAAGATGGATCGAGGAGACCTTCTGAGAAGCTGTAGATCTACGGGCTGGACCAAGGCTCAGATTATGTTGATGTACCGATCGATCTCCCACTGATGGACGTATGTGTTGTAGCTCCTCCACTCGAGTTCTCCGAGCCTGAGGAGGTTGTTGACGACGTGCTCGCCCAGGGCCTCTCTAATTACTTTATCCTCCTCGAGGGCGACAAGCGCCTCATGCAGGTTGGATGGGAGCATTCTGACACCGAGCCTCTCCAGCTCATCATCTGATAGCTCGTACAGGTTGACATCCATAGGCTCTCCCGGATCTATGCCTCTGCGTATCCCATCCAGACCGGCCGCAAGTATCGCTGCAAATGCCAGATACGGATTGCATGATGGATCGGGAGACCTGAACTCTATGCGTGTCGATAGACCACGGGCTGCAGGGACTCTTATGAGAGATGATCTGTTCGGCCCGGACCAGCTGATGTAGACTGGGGCCTCAAATCCGGAGACGAGACGCTTGTAGGAGTTTATCAGCGGGTTTGCGACCGCGGTTACGGCAGGAACATGCTCGAGCAGCCCTCCCACGAAGTACCGCCCGAGGTCGCTGAGGTTGTATGGCCTCTCGGGATCGAAGAACGCGTTCTCTCCCTTCCTGAAGAGAGAGATGTTGACATGCATTCCAGATCCTGCCTCGCCGTATATCGGCTTGGGCATGAACGTCGCGCGCAGGTTGTTCTTCAGCGCGATCGTCTTTGTTACGTACTTGAAGGTGACGACCTTGTCAGCGTTGCGGAGGGCATCATCATAAACGAAGTCGATCTCATGCTGGCCTCGTGCAACCTCATGATGTGCCGCCTCTACAGTGAACCCCATCTCTATGAGCACGCGCACGATCTCCCTCTTGACATCCTCTGCAAGATCCACAGGGCCGAGATCGAAATATCCGCCGAAATCATGGGGTCTTGTGCCGGAACCGTTCTCCCTCTCGAAGAGGAAGAACTCCAGCTCCGGACCTACGTTCATCGTGTAGCCCATCTTCGCAGCTGCATCCAGATTTCTCTTCAGAACGTACCTGGGGTCCCCCTCGAATGGCACCCCTTTTGAGGTGTAAACATCACATATGAGCCTTGCCTCATTTGCCCCGCCCGTGGATCTCCAGGGCAGTATGCAGAAGGTGTCCAGATCCGGCTTCAATACCATATCGGATTCCTGGATCCTCGCGAAGCCCTCGATCGAGGATCCATCGAAAGATATCCCGGTCTTGAAAGCCTTTCCGAGCTGGGTGACAGGGATCGCAACATTCTTTACTATACCCTGGATATCGGTGAACTGCAGTCTTATGAACTCGACATTCCTGTCGCGTATTATCTCCAACAGCCTCTCCTGGGTCTGCAAATACAACACCACCATCTGGCGCCATTTCTGAGCGTGAAGATGCCAATGATTGTGCCAGCGGCGCTCAGAGTCGCCTGATCTGTGGCATGATTGGGGGATGGCTTATAAATATTATCTGTACGCCATTCACGACCGAGTTGGGTGCAGATGGCTGGCGCAAGGATTCTTGTTGTCGATGCGGGGGGAAGGGGCAACGCGATAGCTCACGCCTTCGCGAGGAGTCCCTCTGTTGAGAGGGTATTCGTGGCTCCGGGAAATGCCGGAAGCAGCCTGTTGCAGAAATGCTCCCAGGCAGATGGCTCACAGATCAAAGGCATCGATGAGATGTTATCATTCGCAGAGAGGAACAGGATCGATCTCACGTTCGTGGGCCCGGAAGGCTATCTCTCAGCGGGCATAGTTGATGCATTTGAGGAGCGCGGGCTGAATATTGTGGGCCCGGAGAGGCGCGCTGCCGTGCTGGAGGGATCCAAATGCTGGACGAAGGATCTCCTGAGCGAGATCGGTGTGCCTGTGCCGCCCTACAGGAACTTCGATGACCCTGATGAGGCGAAGGAGTTCGTCAATCAGTTTTACGATGCCCACCCCACAGAGAACCTCGTAGTAAAGGCGGACGGCCTCGCGGCAGGCAAGGGATCTGTGGTATGCTCCTCCAGGGATGAGGCCCTCTCCACCGTGGAGAGGATCATGGTCGATCCCAGGATCTTCGGGGATGCGGGCAGCAAGATCGAGATCGAGAGGAGGCTTGAGGGAAGGGAGCTGATGTTCTTCGCCATAGCGGATGGCAAGACCATACTTCCGCTTGAGTCGGCGATGGACTACAAACAGGCCTTTGCGCCAGATGAGATAACAGCGATAAGGCTCTTCAACAGGCTCTCAGGGAATCCGAACCTAGAGAACAACCCGAACACAGGCGGAATGGGCGGCTTCTCCCCCCATCCATGGCTGGATGATGCTCTCACAGAGAAGATCATGTCCAGGATAGCCAGGCCGACGATGCGCAGGGTCTACGATATGGGTCTCAGGTACAAGGGCTTCATTTACTTCGGCCTGATGATCGTGGAGCGTGATGGTGAGAGGGAGCCGTACGTCCTGGAGATCAACGTCCGCCTGGGGGACCCTGAGGCAGAGGTGATACTCCCCAGGCTCAGGACAGACATGTACGAGCTGTCAAATGCACTTCTAGACCAGAGGCTCAACGAGATCGAGCTCGAGTGGAGCCCGGAGTACCATCTCGGCGTGTGTGCCGTGAGCGGGCGTGTTGTCAAGCCGCTCTCCAGCGGATCTGAGGAGCGGCCGGGTTATCCAGGAGCTCATTACACCAACATCCCGATAAGAGGCCTCGACAAGGTCGATACGGATGTCCTGGTGTACCATAACGGCACTGCGTTTGGGGATTCCGGAAAGATCTACACCACAGGTGGAAGGGTCCTGACGCTGGTCGCAAGGGGATCATCGCTCTCAGAGGCGAGATTGAAGGCATACGACAACATAAAGAGGATAAGGTTCAACGGGATGCGGTACCGCAGGGATATTGGTCTCGATTACGTATGATATTAATGAACTCAGAGGCTTTCGGCTCGTAGAAACGCAGGAGGCTTTGCCGCTACAGAGGGAATGAACATCATTCAGATATTCCATGATATGGAGAACGGAGTCTGCCATGTACGTCCTTGGTATTGAGGGCACTGCCTGGAATCTGAGTGCAGCGATCGTGAACGAGGATGATGTGATCATAGAGAGGGCTGCAACATACACGCCCGCGAGGGGTGGCATACATCCGAGAGAGGCGGCGCAGCACCACTCGGAGCACATCGGCCCGCTGCTGAGAGGGGTGCTCCGGAGCGCCAGAGATCTCGGGATAAAGATAGATGGGGTCGCCTTCTCGCAGGGACCCGGGCTCGGGCCGTGCCTGAGGACTGTCGCGACCGCGGCCAGGGTTCTCTCCCTCAAGCTCAGGGTTCCCCTCGTCGGCGTGAACCACTGCATAGCCCACATCGAGATTGGAAAATGGAAGACCGGCGCCAAGGATCCTGCAGTGCTCTACGTGAGCGGCGGCAACTCCCAGGTCCTCGCCCTACGTCGCGGTCGCTACAGGATCTTCGGCGAGACTCTGGACATCAGTGTAGGCAACATGCTGGACAAGTTCGCGCGATCAGTCGGTCTTCCACATCCGGGAGGGCCGCGGATAGAGGAGCTTGCCAGAAAGGCAAAGGGCTATGTGCCGCTTCCCTATACCGTCAAGGGGATGGACTTCTCCTTCTCAGGGCTTGCGACCGCTGCAACAGAGGCCGCCAGGAGATACGATCTGGCCGATGTGTGCTACAGCCTCCAGGAGACCGCGTTCGCGATGCTCGTTGAGGTGACCGAGCGCGCTATGGCCCATGCAGAAAAGGAGGAGGCGATGCTTGTCGGCGGCGTTGGTGCGAACAAGCGACTGGGAGAGATGCTGAGGCTGATGTGTGAGGAGCGCGGTGCGAGATTTTATCTCCCTGAGAGACGCTTCATGGGCGATAACGGATCGATGATAGCATATACCGGTCTGGTGATGCTGAAGAGCGGTGTGAGCACGCCGCTTGAGAGCTCCGGCGTGAGGCCAAAT
Source organism: Methanothrix sp. (assembly GCF_024518575.1). Classification (GTDB taxonomy): domain Archaea; phylum Halobacteriota; class Methanosarcinia; order Methanotrichales; family Methanotrichaceae; genus Methanothrix_B. Next base: position 4,883 of record NZ_JANIHG010000039.1, read on the forward strand.
TACAGGACAGATGAGGTTGAGGTGAGATGGGCCTGAGATCCGCAATCCAAGAGGGATCTCTGCAGGAGGTTTATTCGATCTCCTTAAATCTCTTCACGAGCGGATATGGAGGGCTGGTATGAGATCACTATTAAAAACAATACCTGTTACGATAATTTTGTGTGCCTGCATGCATCCTGGATCATGCGGTGTGACCGTCATGCTGACCACCGGAGAAGCGCTTCAGTTCGCAGGGAACCTGACGCTTGTGGTGGAGGATGTGGATCCGCAGGCAGGTAAGGTGTGGCTCACGCTTTACAGCAGCGAGTCTCCGGTAGCATCATCTGTGCTCGGAATTGGAGAGCACTTTGTGTACTACGGGGTGAAGCGTATAGATCTCCAGGTCATCAACATCTACGCTGGCGGAGATAGAGATCTTGTAGTCTTAGATGTGATAGAGGGCATAATGGCGAGCCCTACAGGATCATTCAGGAATGTCAACCACGAAGAGACAGAGGCTGCAAAAAAGGTGAGGACACCAGGTTTCGGGAGTGGGGAGATGCTCATCGCGCTGGCTGCAGGTCTTCTCGCCTCTATATGGCATAGCTGACTCACGGCTTGCCGAAGTGCTTCTCGAAGACCGAGGGGATCTCATCGACCCTTCTCAGAACAAACGTCCCCTCCATCGCCTCCAGGCGTTTCACATGCTCCACGTCCTCACGCCGGATCCTGAGCTTCAGATCCCTTCCGTCAGGCAGCTTCGTGGTGGTAACTCCCTCCTCGTAGTCTGATGGCATTATGTAGAGCGGCACGTAGGCCTTCTGTGCCATTATCGCCGCATTGGTCAGAAGCGTATCCGCCAGTCGCAGGGATATCTTTGCGACGGTGTTTGATGTCGCAGGTGCTATGATGAGGAAAACAAACTTTCCCAGCTGCAGCTGTCCGGCCAGGAAGGGGGCGTTAGCATTCGCCTCCACCCAGATCTTGTCGAAGCTGGCCTCCAGATCGTTGAAGAGCTTGTAGTATTTGATCACCTGGTCTCCTGCCCTCGATATGTATACCCTTATATCCACAGCATCCCTGTAGATCTCCTGGACATTCTTCATCATGTCCACGATCTCTGGAAGCCTGTCACCACTTCCGGTTATTCCCCACGCAACCTTTGGTTTCCTGTCAGGCATGATATCTAAGATGTTCAGAATCTGCATAAAATTTTCGATAACATCTGAATCGCATTGAGATCTAAAGCATGTGACCTTCAGGATTCTTGATGTCATGCCATGATCGCAAATCCCTTAAATGCCATTCAGCGATTTGGGCCCGCCACCCATAAGCTATGCCGTCCAGCCGCTTGTGCCAGCGCCGAACATCGCGATGTTCACCCCTGAAATGGAGTATTTGAAATAATTTTTCGTTCTATTTGATCATTTTTGTATTTAAACATGCCAGAAAACAGACAAACCGCATTATTTTTAATTTATATCTTTAGAGTAACAAATTAATATTACGATTCCGCCACAGGTCACAGGTAAAGGAGGGATTTATACTTGGCGACGAATAAGGCGCTGGACTCCACTATCAAGGTGCTCGACACCACTGCGAATCCGGCCCCCCTCGGGCTCATGGGCTTCGGCATGACGACAGTGCTCCTGAACCTGCACAACGCGGGTTACTTCGAGCTCAGCGCGATGATACTGGCGATGGGTATCTTCTATGGAGGCGTAGCACAGATAATAGCCGGAATCATGGAGTGGAAGAAGGGGAACACCTTCGGAACCACAGCGTTCACCTCTTATGGCCTCTTCTGGCTCACTCTGGTCGGTCTGATACTCATGCCTGGCATGAACCTCGGAGAGAAGGCATCTCTTCCCGCGATGACAGCATACCTCTTCATGTGGGGATTGTTCACTGCAGTCATGTTCTTCGGGACGCTGAGAGCGAACAGGGCCCTGCAGTTCGTCTTCCTCTCGCTGGCGATCCTGTTCTTCCTCCTCGCGGCCAGAGATGCAACAGGCAGCGCTTCAATAGGGACCCTGGCTGGCTATGAGGGAATCATCTGCGGCCTCTCTGCGATATACACAGCCCTGGCTCAGGTTCTGAACGAGGCACATGGAAGGGTCATACTCCCGCTAGGACAGGTGAAGTGATCGCTCTGTCCATATTTTTTTGTTGTATCCTGATTAATAAGAGAGCAGCAGTGCGCAAACTCCGGCCTTCTGGCCGTAGATGACGTCACGATTGTTTAACGGTCGATGTATGAATCCCACCACGCTGCACGCACACAGCGAGGGAATCTTGATATATCGATCTGGGGAATCTGTTCTTGGAGGGGTCCCGATCAAAGAGGAGATATGGATTGAGAAGTACAGGCCCACAAGCCTGGATGAGATTGTGGGCCAGCCAGAGATAGTCAGGCGACTCAAGTCGTATGTGGCAACAAGGAACCTGCCCCATCTCCTCTTCTCAGGGCCACCGGGTGTCGGAAAGACAGCGGCTGCGATCAGCATAGTGCGCGAGATATTCGGCGAGAACTGGAGGGATAACTTCATCGAGCTCAACGCATCTGACGAGCGCGGCATAGATGTCGTACGCACAAAGGTCAAGGACTTCGCCCGAATGGCTCCTCTGGGAGGGGCTGAGTTCAAGGTGATATTCCTGGATGAGGCAGACGCGCTCACGAGCGATGCCCAGTCCGCGCTAAGGAGAACCATGGAGAGGTACAGCGCGACCTGCAGGTTCATACTCTCCTGCAACTACTCCTCGAAGATCATAGAGCCGATACAGTCGAGGTGCGCCGTCTACCGATTCAGGGCGCTGACTCCGGAGGCCATCGAGAAGAGGATCAGGTACATCGCGGAGCAGGAGGGCGTGGAGGTAACTGAAGATGGCATCGAGGCCATAAACTATGTCGCGAGGGGAGACATGCGGAAGGCGATAAACGCGCTCCAGGCCGCGGCCCTGATAAGCGATAAGGTGGACATGAACACGGTCTACCAGATAACATCCATGGCGAGGCCGGAGCAGATCAGAAATCTGATCAAGCTTGCGATATCCGGGGATTTTGCAGGCGCGAGAAGCGAGCTCGATGATCTGCTCCTCGTCCAGGGCCTCTCGGGCCAGGATGTGGTGGTCCAGATCCACCGCGAGATGCTCGATCTGGATGTGCCTGATGCTGATAAGGCCAGGATGATCAACAGGATCGGGGAGATCGACTTCAGGATCACAGAGGGGGCGAACGAGAGGATACAGCTCGAGGCGCTGATAGCCTACATGGCCCTCACAGGGCTGTCAAAATCGACAGCCACCTGATCCTTAGGAGGCTCCGGGCATCACTTCGCACTCTTGATTGTTTACGTCGCGCCAGGCGATCCCCACAGAACGAACCCGGGAGTGAGAGGCGGCCCGACAGATCGGTCAGCCACTCCGGCCGGAGGATTGAAGCATCCTCTGCCCCTGCACTCCAGGCGATTCCATTGCTGCACAGGTCGTGCCCAGACATGGCATTACTGATTCTGTGCCCCTGATTCTGTTTGCCACCCCTGAAATGCCGCTATTCAGATCTTCTGTATCTCCTCTGGTGTTGCTATCTTGACGCCCCTTGAGCTCAGGGTTCTTCTTGCAGCCTCTATATCATCGACGCGCATTATTAGCATCGCCTTCTCCGATTTCGCGGTGACAAATGCATAAGCGTAATCGATGTTGATGTTGTTTTCCCCCAGAGCGCTGACTATCTCGTAGAGCCCGCCGGGCGTATCACGCATCTCAACCGCAAGAACATCGGTCATCGAGACGGTGAAGCCAGAGTTGCGCAGAACATCATAACCCTTCTGCGGGTCATCAACAACCATTCTTATAACACCAAAATCGCCGGCCTCTGCGATGGTCATCGCTCTTATGTTGACGCCAGCATCTGATAGCGTCTTCGAGACCTTGGCCATCCTCCCAGGCCTGTTCTCCACAAAAAGTGATATCTGCTTTATCTCGCTCATCAAAACCACTCCCTTACACCTTACGGGTATCTATGACCCTTTTTGCCTTTCCCTCAGAGCGCGGTATGACGCCCGGCTCCACGAGCTCAACCTCTGCTGATATGTTGAGCACGTTCTTCAGCTCCTTGGAGATCCGCCGGTTCAACGCCATCAGATCCCCTATCCGGTCGCTGAACCCCCTGTCCGTTAGCTCTACCCTGACCTTCATCACGTCAAGCGCGCCCTCTCTGCTGACTATTATCTGGTAGTGCGGCCCCACCTCGGGTATGTTCATCAGAACAGACTCGATCTGGCTGGGGAAGACGTTAATGCCGCGGATTACAAGCATGTCATCTGTCCTGCCGAGAATCCTCATTATCCTTGGATGGGTGCGACCGCATTCACACGGCTCAGATTCCATGATTGTGAGATCCCCGATCCTGTATCTTATGAGGGGCATCGCCCACTTGTTCAGGGTAGTCACAACTAGCTCCCCTCTCTCCCCATCCTCCAGCTGCTCCCCCGTCTTCGGATCGATTATCTCTATGAGAAACATATCTGCCCATACATGAATGCCGTTCTGGTGCTGGCACTCTGTGAAGAGCGGACCGCTTATCTCGCTCGTCCCGTATATATCGTAGGCCTTGATGCCAGTTGTATCCTCTATCCTCCGCCTGGTCTCCAAGGACCACGGCTCTGCGCCGAAGACGCCTGCTTTCAGCTTTGTGTCATCTCTTATCGACACACCCATCCTCTCCGCGACCTCTGCCATGTGGAGGAAGTATGAGGGGGTGCATGCTATCGCTGTGCTCTCGAGGTCCTGCATCAGCTCTATCTGGCGCTCCGTGTTGCCGGTGCTTGTTGGCAGCACTGCGGCACCGATCCTCTCCGCCCCGTAATGAAGCCCGAGGCCGCCTGTGAATAGACCGTAGCCGTAGCCGACCTGGATGACATCGTTTCTGCCAAGACCTATGGATGTAAGGGCTCTCGCGAGCGACTCCGTCCAGGTCTCGATGTCGCCCTTAGTGTATCCCACCACAGTCGGCTTTCCGGTTGTGCCGCTGGATACGTGATATCTCACGACCCAGTTCTTCGGAAGGCAGAACATTCCTGTTGGGTATGTGTTTCTAAGATCGACCTTTCTTGTGAACGGGAGCTTCGTTAGGTCATCCAGCTCTCTGATATCATCAGGCGTGACGCCTGCCTCAGCGAAGCGCTGTCTGTAAAAAGACGAATGATCGTATACATACCTTGTTATGGCCTTCAGACGGTCAAGCTGGAGCGCCTTAAGATCCTCAATAGGCATGCGCTCCATATGCGGATCCCAGTATCCAGACATCGGTATCTACCCGCGTGCTGTTATGCGCATCTATGATAAAAAAGAATCGATGGGCCTGAAAATTCGCGATCTTCGTTTCTCTTTATCCATCTGATAGCTCTTCCAGGGAGGCATTGGTCCTGTTCTGCGCCCTCGCCGAATGAATGAGTTTTACCAGCGACAGGCTTGCATGGCATAGAGTTATCGGCTACATATGAAAACAAATGTTTTATTATCGGGTACGATTGCCCGACCTGAAAGCCAGGGTCTCTGCTACCCGCTCATAGAATGATCTCTATGTTCAGCTCCTCTGCGAGCTCCTTGTACCTGTTTCTTATGGTGACCTCTGTCACGCCAGCGACGTCGGCCACCTCCCTCTGAGTCCTTCTGTCGTTGCAGAGGATCGAGGCAATGTAGATGGCTGCCGCCGCGACACCGGTCGGGCCGCGTCCTGATGTGAGCTCCTTCTCCGCGGCCTGTCTCAGGATCTCTATGCCCTTTGCCTGGACATCGCCCTTGAGATTGAGCCCGGAGCAGAATCTGGGTATGTAATCGATAGGGCTCGTTGGCATGAGCTTTAGAGATAGCTCGCGCGATACAAACCTGTAGGTCCTCCCGATCTCCTTCCTGCTCACCCTGGAGACCTCGGCGATCTCATCGAGCGTTCTCGGCACGTTGCACTGCCTGCATGCTGCATAGAGCGCAGCAGCTGCGACGCCCTCTATGCTTCTGCCGCGGATCAGGTTCTTCTCGACAGCTCTCCTGTAGATCACAGCCGCTGTCTCTCTGACGTTTCTGGAGAGGCCGAGGGCGGACGCCATCCGGTCAAGTTCTGACAGAGCGAATGCTAGGTTGCGCTCCGTTGCGTTGCTGACCCTTATGCGCCTCTGCCACTTCCTCAGGCGGTAGAGCTGCGCGCGGTTCTTCGAGGAGATCGTCTTCCCGTATGAGTCCCTGTTCCTCCAGTCGATCATAGTGGAGAGACCCTTGTCATGGATCGTGTAGGTCATCGGGGCGCCGACCCTTGATCTCTTCATCCTCTGATCGTGATCGAATGCCCTCCACTCAGGACCCTGATCGATGAAGTTCTCGTCTATGACCAGGCCGCAGTCAGAGCATACAAGCTCCGCTCTCTCATAGTCCCTGACCAGAGCACGACTTCCACACTCGGGACACTCTACAGTATACTTATCAAGCTCCTCCTCCTTCTCCTTCTCGCGCTGGAGCTTGATGCGCTCTTTTATCTTCTCCTGCTCTGTGCGCTCTATCTCTCTAATTCTCTCTATCTCTTCCACTTACCATCTCTCCTGGGAGATTCCACATAGAGCATGCTTCCGACGTGAACCGTCGCGTCGACTCCTCTGGCGGGTCTGACGATAACATACGGCCTCTCCAGAGGACCGAAGATATCCGAGACCTTACCGATCTTTGTGCTCTTCCGGTCAACAACCACAGATCCGATCTTTGGAGGATCGGCTGCATCCCTGCGAACAATAAGTTTATTCTGAACCACATGGAGCGCTGTTCCCAGCCTCTTCAATAGTTCACCTCAGCAAGAATAGAACATCACTGGTATATAAAGCTTTCGAAAACCATTTATCTCATTAGGTTAACCTCCTGCCACCAGGAATGTTCGAAAGATTGTCTACGGTTCCGGATGCACAGGAGCTCATCGACAGGGCCTTCAGGCGCGGCTCGAAGGCTGTCAAAGCCGCAGGGAATGATGCGGCATTCGTCGGCACAGCTGGCGGGGTTCTGACCACCTCTCTGTCATCGATCGTCAAGAGGTTTCCAACGTTTGAGAAACTGCCTGAGTTCTACTATGATCTCGTGGATGCGGTGGTTGGCGTGGATCGTCTGCGCATATCGCTCTCCAGGGTGGGCTGGGCCTCAAAGCAGATACGCAGGATATCAAGAGACTACATGCGGAGCCCCAGGGGCGCTGAGGAGATGAGATCCGCTTTGGGGAGAATGGCATCTGTTCTCAGATCGATCGATGAAGATCTCGTCTTTCTGAACGAGGCGGCAGCGCGTCTGAGGGAGATTCCAGGCATAGACCCCTCCCTTCCCACGATCATAATCGCAGGCTATCCGAATGTCGGGAAGTCCAGCTTTCTCGCCATGGTCACCAGGGCCAGGCCGGAGATCGCCAGCTATCCATTCACAACTCAGGGCCTGATCGTCGGCCACATCACCAGAAAGGATCAAAAATATCAGATCGTGGATACACCAGGGCTTCTCGACAGGCCGCTATCGGAGAGGAATGAGATCGAGAGGCAGGCGATCGCTGCCATGCGGCATCTCAGAGGCGTCGTGCTCTTCCTCATAGATCCCACGGGCCACTGCGGATACCCGCTCGATGACCAGCTCAGGCTGCTGGAGGAGATACGGAGCTGGCTGGAGCTGCCCGTCGTCGTGGCATACAACAAGTCGGATATACCATCTGAGCATAAGCCTCCAGATGGCATAAGGATATCAACGCTCACTGGAGACGGTGTGCCGGAGACGATCGATATCTGTCTGGCTATGATGGGCGACAGGTCTCGCCTATAAACCTCACCAGTCCGGGTGAGACCTTGAGATCCTCTGAGAGGCTCTCTGCGATATCCTCAGGGCTCATACCCGAGCTCATGAGCTCTGATATTCTTTGGAGATCCTGCTCATCTATTACCAGATACTCGCTCAGATCCTTCCTGTGGCCCCACACGTCGCCCTCTATCAGGGAGATCCCGTGGATCTGCAGAAACATCTTGCCAGCCTGTGATAGCGTCCGATAGTAAGATGCTGGCACCTGTATCGCCTTGAGCTGAGGGCATCTCTGGAGAAGTCTGAAGATGTCCGCGTTCGATGCCCTGAATGCGAGGTGCACGAATAGCTCCTCTCTGTTCAGCCGTTCTATCTCGCTCTTGGAGCTTACCACTCTTATCCTCAATGCGGCTCACCCGGGTTGCATTTGCAATCTCATGAACCATTCCTGGATATAAATTTGGTGATCGAAGCAATATTGCTTTTCTTGAGCAAAAACGAAAGCATTAGAGTCAGAATCGGATCGCTCCACCTGGAAAAGACTTAATACTCTCTTTTCAGTAGTATCTGCAGGTGTCTTTCCATGAGGGTAAATCTCCTGTTTGCCGTTCTTCTGATACTGATCACAACAGCAGGGAATGCACCTGCAAAAGAGGTGCTTCTACTGGCCTCCTACAATCCAGGGATGTCCTGGACTGATGATGTAATCAGCGGTGTGCGCCTCAGGCTGGCGATCGACGCTCCTGATGCGAACCTCACGGTGGAGTACATGGACACAAAAAAGGTGCTTCTGAATGAATCCAGAATGGAGTATCTGAAGAGGCTGTACTCTGAGAGATACGGTGAAAGAGAATTCGATGTCATCATATCCTCAGATGATGACGCGTTCAGGTTTCTCCTGAAGAACAGGGACGAGATCTTTCCAGGAGTTCCTGTGGTCTTCTGCGGTGTGAAGGACTTCAGGCCCGAAATGCTGAGCAATGTCAGTGGATTCACAGGGGTTCTCCTGAATGTGAGCATTGAGGACACCATCGATCTCATGCGCAGGCTTCATCCATCTGCAAATAAAATAGTGGTCGTGAATGACAA
>NZ_JANIHG010000067.1 GCF_024518575.1 Methanothrix sp.
AATAAAATAGTGGTCGTGAATGACAACACCACCACGGGGAGGGCAAACAGGAGGATACTCGAGGGCGTTGTTCCAAAGTACGATATCACCTTTGATCTTCTTGATAATGTGACAGCGGCCGAGCTGCGTGAGAACGTATCCAGGCTTGGCCCTGACGCGCTCGTGCTTCTCCTGACGTTCAACCGGGACCGCGCTGGCGAGGTCTTCACCTATGAGGAGAGCGCGGAGCTTCTCCGGCAGGCCAGCCCCGTTCCCGTCTATGGCGTGTGGAAGATGTGCCTGGGGCACGGCATAGTCGGAGGCAATCTCAGCAGTGGAGACGCGCAGGGCAGGAAGGCCGCAGAGATCGCTGCGCGCATACTCCGCGGCGCGGATCCGGACAGCATACCAGTAATCGATGAGAGTCAAAATGTTTACATGTTCGATATGGTAGAGCTTCGCAGATTCAACATCTCCCCAGGATCTCTGCCCGCGGGCAGCATCATAATAAACCAGCCGTTCCATGACAGAGCCGATCTGAGCCACATGAACCTCAGCTGGCACAACCTGAGCGGAGCGAGCCTGAACCAGACGTACCTGAACGGCTCGGACCTGAGCGGCTCCAACCTGACCGGGGCCCATCTCAGGTACAGCATGATATATGATGCGAACCTGAGCCTGGCAGACCTCTCCGGCGCTGATCTCGAGGGCGCTGATATCCATAACACAGATCTGCGCGACGCCAGGCTTGCCGGCACAAAGCTCATCGGAGCAGATCTGATCGGAAGCGATCTCAGCCGCGCGGATCTCAAGGAGGCGGAGATGGAGAACGCCAGGCTCAGCGGCGCAATATTAGTCAGCGCGATCATGGACAGGGCTCACCTGGCCGGCGCGAAGATGGATGGGTGTGATCTAAGCAACGCATCGATCAAGAACGCGTTTATGCATCGTGTTTCTCTTCAGGATGCTAATGTATCTGGCGTGAACCTGACAGAATCGGACCTGTGTGGCGTGGATCTGACCCGCGCAGAGATGAGAGGCGCGACATTGAGAAACGTAACGATGCAGGACGCCATACTGAGTGGTGCAGATCTCACGGGGTCTCTGCTCTCCGGCGCTGTTATGATGCGCTCCAACCTCTCAGGCGCAAATCTCTCGTTCTCAGATCTCTCAAACGCTGATATGAGAAGGTGCTGCATGCTCTTCACCGATCTCACAGGCGCTAGACTGAACAACGCCAGGCTCGACTCGTCCATGCTGTTCCAGGCAAACCTCACCGGGGCATCTCTGGTCTCAGCCAGCCTCCGGGGTGTCGATCTCTCAGGGTCGGATCTATCGGAGGCGGATCTGAGGGATGCTGACATGACCAATGCCAGGTTGGGCAACACTGTGCTGGAAGGGGCGGATATGACCGGCGCCAGGCTCCTTGGCGCGGATCTGACCCAGGCGAGAATGTCTGATATGATTTTGACGAAGGCCAACATGCTCGGCGTGCAGGCGAACTGGGTGGATATGAGAAACAGCCGGTTATCTGGAGCCTTTCTGACGAGAGCTGAGCTGTTCGGTGCAGATCTGAGCGGTGCAGACCTGACAGGCGCGGATCTCGTAAAGGCATATGCTCTGAGGGCAAACCTGTCAGGAGCGGATCTCGCGGATGCTAAGCTGGACGATGCAGACTTCAGCGGGGCGATCCTCAGAGGCGTGAAAATGCCAGAGCTCGTGATTCACAGCGTCAACTTCGGGCAGGCGGATCTCAGCGATGCAGATATGTCCGGATGCCGTCTTGAGGCTCTCTACGTATCAAATGCTGTGATGAAGTCTGTGAAGATGAGAAATGCCATCCTGAGAGGGGTGATGCTAGAGAACTGCGATCTGAGCACGGCGAATCTGAGGAGGATAAAGGCTACAGGTGTTTATCTTACCAACACAAGCCTTTCAGGAGCTGACCTCCGGGACTCTGAGCTCTACTCTGTAGGATTCACAAACGTCGATCTGCGCGGAGCCAGACTCGATGGCATAAAGTATGATAGAGCTACGCTCGAGAGCCTGGCTCAGCAGAAGCTCGAGGGGGCGAGCATGAGCGATGATCTCAGGAGGGATATCGAGCGGGTCAGGAATGTGGCCTCCTGACCCAGCATCGATGTTTGTATCCATCAATACGAACTCGCTGTTCAGCAACCTGTATATCGTACAAGCCGGTTGTCAGGAAGCAAGTCGTGGGGTTATTGTTTTATTGGGGTGAGGTTCAGCAACCTGTATATCGTACAAGCCGGTTGTCAGGAGCATTCATTCAATAGGAGAACATAGCAGGACCAATTTCTATTGTTCTCAGATGGATAAAGGCCATCTGCGAGATGCTGAGAGGCCGCATCAACCGGACAGGAGCGCCCCGATCGCCTCAGAAGAGCCTCCTCTGAACCCACCCATTTATCCTCAGGTATGGTATCGCCTTCCTTTTTATGCCGAGCCTGATGAGATCTGATGGTCTCTCCACCTTTTTTATTCTCCTGTATGAGATGATCCTGCGTGCGCTCTCCGGTCCTATGCCGGGGACGCGGATCAGGCTCTGAAGGTCTGCCTCATTCACATCGACCGGCCAGTCGAGCGATTCCCTGGCCAGCGTGACCTTGGGATCCTCATTTGGGAGGAAGCCATCATCATCGAAGGCGTTCTTGATCTCATCTGGCGACAACCCGTAGACCCTGTAAAGCCAGTCGAGCTGGTAGAGCCTGCTCTCGCGCCATCTCGGTTGTTGCATTCTGCCCTCAAAGATCGTCCCCTTGATGGGAACAAACGCGCTGTAGTACACCCTGCTCACTCCGATCTCCCTGTACTCCCTCACGACACCCTCGAATATCTCGAGATCGGTCTCGCCAGCTGCGCCGACCACAAGCTGTGTTGTCTGGGAGCCGCTGGAGCGCCTCGCCAGAAGATCGCGTATCCACCTCTGCCTGTCCAGTATGTCCCTCTCGTAATCCTTCGTGGGGCTCAGATCCTCCATTACATCCCCTGACGGCGCCTCGATGTTGATGCTCACGCGATCAGAGAGCTCCACAGCCTCTTCTATGAGAGCTCTGGACGTCCCCGGGAGGATCTTGAGGTGGATGTACCCCGGGAACCCATGCCTCACCCTGAGGATCCGCACAGTCTCGATCATCCCCTCCATCGTTGAATCCTCATCCCTGCCAGCGCCAGAGCTCAGGAAGAGACCGTCGATGCGCCCCTCTCTTCTGAGCCTGAGCACAAGATCGGAGAGCTCTTCTGGAGTGTATGAGCATCCATTCGATGCCCTGCCTGCATTTTGGCAGTAGCCGCACTGATGGTAGCACACATTTGTGAAGAGCGTCCGGAATAGACTTATACGGCAGCCGTTACGCCCCCATGCGCTGTAGATCGTTGAGCCGTCATCGTTCCGTCTGTAGCAGCATCTGTCGTATCCCATGCCTCGGCTCAGAGCCTCCGCCTTAAGATCGGTATCCTCGAGATCAAAGCTCGCTCCCTGAGCAAGGACCAGGCGATCCATCGTCTGTCCTTCTGCTCACAGGCTAAATATCACCTGCCCATGCGGGGCGAAAGTGATTCATAAGGCTTGTACAGAGGTTGTTCGCTGGATACGGGAACGTGCGGATGGCGGAAGAGATCAACCGACCACGGCAGCCAGTTCCACGCCAATAAAAGGATGAGAATGGAAACAGCGAAGCAGGTTTGAGACATTCCTCGCATAAAACAGCTCAAGTATATAAAATGAAGGATAAAATATCCTCAAACAGATGGCAAATTATTATCGTTCGGTATTCCGAAGCACATGACCATGAATCAGGTGACTACTCCCACCAATGAATTGGCGGGCATCTAGGCTTTCGCCACAGACTGTAGCCCCAGTCTGAGAACGTTTATGGCTGCATTATGATCTCTATCCAGAGTCAGGCCGCAGAAAGGACATCTGTGGACTCGCTCGGA
>NZ_JANIHG010000031.1 GCF_024518575.1 Methanothrix sp.
AAGAACTGACGCTGTCCTCCTCACACTGGATGAGACCAGGTAGGTCGCTATCGCGAAAAGCTTAATTTCTAAAGGCACCTTATTCCTGCTGAATAGGGGTATGCTGGATAACACAGAAATCAAAGATACGGATGTCATCCGGCATCACCTCTTTAAATTTCATTGAAGTAACCATATACTCAGCTCTGGCTTTTATCTTATTCGGACAGGTCCGAAATCGGCTGCAAACTGCTGATCTTTCGGCATTATGCGCGTCCTGGAGAAGATGGGTGTGGACTGCATGCAAAGCTGGATCGCTCCCGCAGAAAGCTACCTTGCCATCTCCTCATAAATCAGATTGTAACGGTCCGAACATGCTTCCTTATTCGCGTCCAGAGCCTCTTTGGAATGCTGTCTGCAGGCTTCCACCCTATCCTCTAAACGCTTGATCGGATCCTCTCTCAGATGTAACAGTGTGGGCAGTGTTCATAGTCTGTCTTGCATTTCAGATGGCACACTTGCTATATCAAGGGTCTCGGCTGGCGATCCGCATGCAGATACGGCAGGCTCGATCTGTGGATCACAAGCCTGCCTTTGAAGTGCAGCGCCCTGTTCAGGAGAAGGCGCTTCCCCTCCCGGGTCATGGCAAAGACCGGTATTGAGATGCCTATCTGGAGCAGGGCCCTCTCCCCTGCCACCTCCCTGACAGCCTTGGACGCGCAGGACCATATGATATCACAGCTCTCTGCTAGGGAGACAGCCTCATCCCTGCCTATGCCGGTGGTGTGTACCGCAAGGATCAGGGGACTCCTTCCAGCACTTGCCCCTATTGCACGGAGATCTCTGGCAGCAGAGGACATGCTGCCAGCCAGGGTCACAGCAACCCGCTCAAAGCCTGCATCTATTGCGGCCGCAAAACCTCTGACCTGGTCTATGGTGGCATGCCGATCGATGAGGATGCATCCACGCTGCTCCAGGCCATCCTGGACCTCATTTATCGGGTCGGTCTTGATGAGACCTGTCATGTGTGCTCCGACAGCCTGCAGCACATCCGGCCTGGTTATGACAGCTGTGCCAGCGCCGTCGCAGACGACGACAGCAGCGTCAACTAGGCCCTCGGCCATGCCATCCATGAGGATCTCCGATGCGCCGAAGCTCACAGGATCTTCGGCAAGCTGAAGGACCCGCTGCGGGCTGTACATTCCGAGCTCCTTGATGTGGCTGCGAATCACCTTTTCCACGGTTTCACGGCTCTCTTCATGGATCCCGTACAGATCCCTCCTTAGAGGGCAGAACCTGATCAATGGAGCTGTGAGGACCTCAGGTACCCCATCCCTGATCCTCACCAGAGCCTTGGCCATCTCAGCAAGATGCTCCGCCATCCAGGAAGCATGGATCTTGAAGGCACATATACCCTATGGCTGCAACGTTCGTCACACGAAATGCTGGTAGATGCGTCTTTATGAAGGTGCGGAGATGCATGGCATTCTACCCCCTCTCGAGCCACCATAAGCGATCGGTATCAGGTGGAAGCGCAGAAAGTCCCATCTTTTCAGCCGGGAATGGGAGCGGAGCCCCGTCGCATCAAAGGCGAAATATGTGGACGCCTCTAGCGCGTGGATGCATGAGTTTATATCGTTGAAGATCGAAGATGCTAACATGAGTGAATCGTCAGCTATGACGGATCAGGAAAGCCTGATCGAGTCGTTCACCAAGAGGATCGCAGCGCTCGAGCGGGAGAACAGGGCACTTGCTGAGGAGGCCGAGGCCCTCCGCATGGAGCGTGAGGAGGCCAGAGCGAAGCTCTTTGAGTCTCTGATATCCAACAAGAAGTACCTGCGCGAGCTGGAGCGTCTGAAGAAGGAGAACGCTCTGCTGAGGCGCATGCCGCTGTTTCTGGCCACAGTGATAGAGGTGGGCGACGACTACGTCATGCTCAGACAGCATGGGAACAACCAGGAGTTCATAACCACAGCTCCTCCGGAGATAATGGAGAAGCTGCAGCCGAACAGCAGGGTTGCAATAAACAACTCCCTGACGATAGTGAGACTCCTGGAGAGATCTGTGGATGTCAGGGCGAAGACAATGGAGCTGATTGAGGCTCCGAATGTGACGTATGATGATATTGGAGGTCTCGACGCTCAGATACGGGAGATACGCGAGACCGTTGAGCTTCCGCTGACAAGGCCGGAGCTCTTCAGCAACATAGGAATAGAGCCGCCCAGGGGTGTGCTCCTCTACGGGCTCCCGGGCACTGGCAAGACGCTTCTAGCGAAGGCTGTTGCACACCATGCCAAGGCGACGTTCATACACATGTCGGGAAGCGAGCTGGTCCACAAGTTCATCGGAGAGGGCGCGCAGCTCGTGAGGGACATATTCCAGATGGCGAGAGAGAAGGCACCATCAATAGTCTTCATAGATGAGATAGACGCTGTGGGAAGCATCAGGACGCATGATGGCACAACAGGCAGCGCAGAGGTCAACAGGACCATGATGCAGCTCCTGGCCGAGATGGACGGCTTCCGGGAGAGAGGGGATGTCAAGATAATCGCTGCAACAAACAGGATAGACATCCTGGATCCCGCTCTTCTCCGCCCCGGCAGGTTCGACAGGATCATAGAGATACCGATGCCAAACGAGGTCGCGAGGCTGAAGATACTTGATATACATACGAGAAAGATGAAGAAGGCCGATGATGTAGATCTTTCAGCCATAGCGAGGCAGACTGATGGCGCAAGCGGCGCTGAGCTTAAGGCGATTGCTGTTGAGGCCGGAATGAACGCGATAAGGAGAGAGGCCACTGTGGTCACAATGGAGGACTTCAGACAGGCTGTGAAGAAGGTACTCGGCGAGGAGGAGAAGACCGACGAGTCTCTCAGGATGTTCTACTGATCCTGAGAGCTCAGCAATCTATTTTTCAAGATCTTAGCGTGGCATGCCTTGATTGTGCAATACGTTGGCGAGAATATGCAGCGCATTTGGCGTGGCTTTCCTGTTATGGCTCAGACAGATCACACTCCACGCGATCAATACATCGACTGAAGAGCCGCCTGAGAGCGCACTGCCTACAGGCATTCTATGTCAACCTGCAGCATGTATGACTGCTGGTCTCTTGTAACCTGAAACAAATAAAAAAGCGGGGAGATCCTCACTCGATATGTATTGCCTCAGATGGGCAGACCTCTACGCATGTGCCGCACTCTGTGCACTTCTCCGGGTCGACTACTGCTATCTCCTCGTCATCGAGTTTGATAGCCTCCTCCGGGCACTCCTCCACGCAGGTTCCACAGCTCACACATTCCTCTCTGTTAACTACTGCAGGCATTACGAAATCCTCCAATTTGCCTTTTATCGGCCAGTAATCGTGGAGTAGGCAGATATGATATATACCTTTCGTCAAGCAGCTCTTGCCATCAATGCGGATCAGCATGCTGCACTGGATATGACCTCGGGGAGGGTCTGATCAGCTGAGATCCAGATGCTTGTATCTCTTCCGGTCCCTTAGCTCCTGCTGCTTCGCAGCATTCCAGCCGCTGACGGCCTGCAGGTATCCCGTTATCCTGCTTATGTGATCCACATCAGATGAGCTGCAGCGCGGGCATCTCTCCTGGAGACCCGGAGAGATCGCGCAGCAGCTCAGACACACAGTCATATCCCTGGTGAATGCGAAGTATCCGATCTGAGTGTTCTTCGCGAGGTTCATCCCGAAGCTCATCAGCGACTCTGGATCGGGATCGTTTTCCCCTAAGAAGATATGAAAGATGTTGCCACCATCCACTATCGGGAAGAACACATGCTCCAGCATGGCCCGCTCCATGATCGGGATGTCTGCATTCACGCATACATGTGTGCCGTTTGTGTAGTAGACCGGCAGATCCCGTGTCCTGTGGAGGTTCTCCATCGCTGTCTTGAGATCCCCCTTGACAACACGCATTGCGCACTCCCTGTACTCGTCATGCAGCAGATCTGAGACCGCAAAGCGCTGCGCCGTGGTCTCGGCCGGAGTCCTTGCAAGCGCGATGGTCATCCCGTGATCCCTGCTCAGCTTTTTAACATAAAGCTGCATCTCGGTCATCGCCCTGACAGCAAACCTCCAGGCGTCCCTCGATTCATGCAGCTGTTTACCTGTGTGGAACTGGACCATCTCGTTTATGCCCACGACGCCTATCGTGTAAACGAGTTTCTCAAGATCCACCGCCATCGCGCCGCGTTCGCCGGTGACGGGATCCCTCGGCTGCTGGGTGGCAAACGGCATCCGCCCGTTTGCTATGATCTTGTTCATCCATTCCCTCTTCACCCTGAAGATCTCTACAGATAAATCCATCAACTCTCGGAGGTACTCGAAGAGAAGCTCATCCTCACCGCGCGCCTTGTATGCAGCCCTCGGACAGTTCAGAGAGACGACCTGCCATGAGCCCATCGAGAAATGCTTACCGTTGCGGAAATACAACTTGTCCTCAAATTCGCTGTCGTTCTGCAGACTGGAAGAGAACTGATACGCGCAGCACTGATAGCACGATATCCCCTTCCCAGCGCCTCTATACTCAGGTAGCTGGTTGTCAAAATATGGCGCACCGTACTTTGCAGCCAGCTTGAATGCCAGCAGGTACAAATCCCTGTAGGTGGGCAGATCTGGATGTGCCCTGTTGAACTCCTCGTCCTCCTTCATGAAGTCAGGCTCGATGCTTATCTCCGGCTTCGGGAAGTTAAACGGCTTTCCCCAGTAATCGCCTTCCAGCATGACCTCCATCAGCGCCTTGAAGGCGAGCCTCACCTCTCTCTCGAACTCGCCGTATGTCCGGAGAGGTGCCTGCTCTCCGTTCCATATCCGACCCTTATAGACAACAGGCTTGTCCTTCCAGATTGTGGGCACACCAGGCGTGAGCTGGACCGAGGAAAAGACGAGCTGCCCGCCCCTCGCGACCATCATCTGTGTCATCTCGTATACAAACATCTGCATCAGCTGCTTTATCTCCTCATATTCCAGTCCTTCGATATACGGCGCCACGAAAGTCAGGAAATTGTAGAAGCCCTGACCGCCAGCAAAATTGGTCTGCGCGCTGCCCAGCGCCTTTACGGCATGGAGTATAGCCACCTCAGGCTTCTTTGCTGGTCCTGCAACTGATGATTTTGTTCCGCGACCGTCAGGCATCAATCCGTAGTAGAAGAAGTACCTGAGATCGTGGTCCTGGCAGAACGGCCGTGTGCCGAAGTACTCCAGATCGTGGATGTGGAGGTCCCCGGAGATGTGGTGATCTGAGAGGTGCGGGGGAAGAAGCAGGAGGTACTGCTCCTTGCTGATCTTATCTGCCTTCTTCTTGTGCGATGTCTCCGCGTTGTCCTGAAGGTTCGCGTTCTCCCTCGATTCGAAACCTGTGCCTATATCGATGAGGTGAGCATCGTACACAGGAGTGCCTATTCTTGTGCATATGTTGCGCCATTCGGGATGATGCCTCTCGAGAAGAACCACGTTTACGATCTCCCTGACAAGGGGACCTGAAAGATAGCGAACATTCATCCATCGTATCCTGCGCTCCACCTCTTTCGCGATATCCTTGGCCTCGTCCTCGGTTATGGCCGGAAGTTTATAAAAATTCTCCGATAGTTTGGTCTCCTTGAGGAGCTGCTTTACTATGGCGTTTCTGTCCCAGTCGAGCAGATGCCCGTCAGTAGTGCGCACCTTGGGCATCGAGGAGACAACAACACCCGTGAGGGTCAGCTGCTTGTTTTTCCCGTTCACCATCCCCACCCACGATATATTTCGACAACAAAATCAGCATATCCACAACACACGCTTTAACTGTTTCGCTCATAGAAGAGAAGCTCATCCTCACCGCGCGCCTTGTATGCAGCCCTCGGACAGTTCAGAGAGACGACCTGCCATGAGCCCATCGAGAAATGCTTACCGTTGCGGAAATACAACTTGTCCTCAAATTCGCTGTCGTTCTGCAGACTGGAAGAGAACTGATACGCGCAGCACTGATAGCACGATATCCCCTTCCCAGCGCCTCTATACTCAGGTAGCTGGTTGTCAAAATATGGCGCACCGTACTTTGCAGCCAGCTTGAATGCCAGCAGGTACAAATCCCTGTAGGTGGGCAGATCTGGATGTGCCCTGTTGAACTCCTCGTCCTCCTTCATGAAGTCAGGCTCGATGCTTATCTCCGGCTTCGGGAAGTTAAACGGCTTTCCCCAGTAATCGCCTTCCAGCATGACCTCCATCAGCGCCTTGAAGGCGAGCCTCACCTCTCTCTCGAACTCGCCGTATGTCCGGAGAGGTGCCTGCTCTCCGTTCCATATCCGACCCTTATAGACAACAGGCTTGTCCTTCCAGATTGTGGGCACACCAGGCGTGAGCTGGACCGAGGAAAAGACGAGCTGCCCGCCCCTCGCGACCATCATCTGTGTCATCTCGTATACAAACATCTGCATCAGCTGCTTTATCTCCTCATATTCCAGTCCTTCGATATACGGCGCCACGAAAGTCAGGAAATTGTAGAAGCCCTGACCGCCAGCAAAATTGGTCTGCGCGCTGCCCAGCGCCTTTACGGCATGGAGTATAGCCACCTCAGGCTTCTTTGCTGGTCCTGCAACTGATGATTTTGTTCCGCGACCGTCAGGCATCAATCCGTAGTAGAAGAAGTACCTGAGATCGTGGTCCTGGCAGAACGGCCGTGTGCCGAAGTACTCCAGATCGTGGATGTGGAGGTCCCCGGAGATGTGGTGATCTGAGAGGTGCGGGGGAAGAAGCAGGAGGTACTGCTCCTTGCTGATCTTATCTGCCTTCTTCTTGTGCGATGTCTCCGCGTTGTCCTGAAGGTTCGCGTTCTCCCTCGATTCGAAACCTGTGCCTATATCGATGAGGTGAGCATCGTACACAGGAGTGCCTATTCTTGTGCATATGTTGCGCCATTCGGGATGATGCCTCTCGAGAAGAACCACGTTTACGATCTCCCTGACAAGGGGACCTGAAAGATAGCGAACATTCATCCATCGTATCCTGCGCTCCACCTCTTTCGCGATATCCTTGGCCTCGTCCTCGGTTATGGCCGGAAGTTTATAAAAATTCTCCGATAGTTTGGTCTCCTTGAGGAGCTGCTTTACTATGGCGTTTCTGTCCCAGTCGAGCAGATGCCCGTCAGTAGTGCGCACCTTGGGCATCGAGGAGACAACAACACCCGTGAGGGTCAGCTGCTTGTTTTTCCCGTTCACCATCCCCACCCACGATATATTTCGACAACAAAATCAGCATATCCACAACACACGCTTTAACTGTTTCGCTCATAGTATTGATATAAAAATAATGTATTGTATATAGTGCCTGCTGAGCGACGCGCGAACTCATAAAATCATCTGGCTCTCAGAAACCGATCAAAATCCAACAAATCACTCACTCCAATCAGCCCGACATCGTGCACAACGCATGTGACACATCCACACAGTATCGTGGGTCCACGCTTTATTCTCGTCGCGCCATGATGCGCATGGGAGTGTGCTGCGCATCCTGAGTCTGCTCTCCAGGTTATCGCGAACCGCGCGAGCCATCCGCCCTTCTGTAGGCTTCGAGGAATGCATCGTTCTGCTCCGGAGTTCCTATGGTGACCCGAATGTGGTGATTGTCAGATCCGGGTATTCCTGAGCAATCCTTTACCGATATTCCTTCCTTCAGAAGATCCTCGAGCAGCGCGCTGGAATCCCGCATGGTCTCCACATACAGAAAATTTGCATGCGATTGAGACGCCCTCAAAGATCCTGCCATCCTTTCCCTCTCAGCCACAATCCTCTCAACGACGCTTCTCATGTGGTTTAGATCTCTAAGAGCTGCCACGCCGCCTGCTATCGCTGGAGCGCTTATGCCGAAGACCGGCGCAGCCCTGTTGTACTGCTCGACCACCCACTCAGGCGCGACCGCATACCCAATCCTGAGCCCTGCCAGGCCGAATGCCTTTGAGAGCGTCCTTCCAACGATGAGGTTCTCGTACCTCTCGACCCAATCTGCGTGACTCACACCCGCGAACTCGGCGTAAGCCTCGTCCAGGAAGACCATGGAGTCTGTGCCCTCAATGACCTCTCTGAGCATCTCATCGTCTATGAGCTCCCCCGTGGGGTTGTTCGGTGAGCAGATGAATGTGAGGGATGTATCCTTTGGAATCGCTCTCAGATCGCGGCTGAGCACTGGCGTTGCCCCGCAGAGCCTCGATGCGAGCTCGTAGTAGGTGTATGTCGGCACAGGTATGAACACCGACCTGCCCCTTTCCAGGAAGAGTCTTGAGACAGAGTCGATTATGCCATCAAGCCCTGCCCCTGCGATTATGAGATCCTCTGAAACTCCCAGGTACTCCGCAGCAGCGCTGAGAAACTCATCCTGCGACGGATACCTTCTCAGATCCGCGCAGCTCACGGCCCTGATGACCTCGGGAGACGGCCCGTACGGGTTCTCGTTCCTGCTGAGAAATACTATCCTCTCTCCCGGTATCCCGTAAATGCGTTCTATCTCCCTTATGCTGATCCCAGGATCGTCAGGAGCCACGCTCTGCAATGCATCCACAAGGAGGTGCCTGTAGCCCATCACAACATGCCTCTTTTCCTTGCATGCGCATGCTGTTTATTACTGGTTCTGTTATCGCCCACCAGCAGATCGCCGATCCAACACGCATTATGCCGCCCGTTCGACAGCAGCCCCATATCATCAGGCCGGAGAACTCATGCCCCGATCTCCCAGCCGAGCCACTCCTTTATTATTAGGTAGCTCATCTCCGGAGGTATGGCTCCGACCTCGGTGCATATCACATCTATGTACTGATGTGGTGTCACATCGAAGGCCGGGTTTCTCACGCGGAGATGTTTGTATCTCATATAATCATCCAGAACCTCCTCAGGTCCTCGCTCCTCGATCTCGACGAGCTCACCCATGAGCGTCTCCGGGCTGAACTTGTATGTCTCTGCTGCCACCATGAACGGCTTCCTGGCCTCGTGTGCGCAGAGAGCGATCTGTGATGTTCCTATCTTGTTGACGAGCGAGCCGTTGGCTGTTACGACATCCGCGCCAACAACGACGAGATCCACATCCTCTATAATGCTTCTGACCGCAGAATCCACGATCAGCTCTGTTGGAATTCCAACCTCGTCGAGCCTTTTTATGGTAAGATGCCCCTGATACCTGGGCCTGGACTCGGTGGCTATGACTCTTATGCTCTTTCCATCCGTGTGAGCGCGCTCGATGACCGCCAGAGCTGCGCTTGAGTTGCAGTGGGTCAGTATCACATCCCCATCCCTGACCCTTCTGCTTCCGATCTCACCGATCCTCTCCACAGCCTTCAGTGATCTCTCTATGAAGCGCTCAGCATTTGCCACGACCTCCCTTCTGGCAGACTCAAGATCATCCGAGCGGTACCTCACAACCATCCTCACGGCATTTGATAGAGAGACGGCCGTTGGCCTGGTCCTGAGAAGCGTGGCCGCGGCATTCTTCAGCCGCATATCGAACTCATCCAGGCTTGAGACTTCGAGTCTCAGAGCGAAATCCCTCAGCGCAGCAGCTGCGGCACGTGCGATGAGCCCTGCGCCCCTTATCTCCATGCTCCTGATCTTCTCTGCGGTATCCTCTATCATGATGTTATGCAGCGCATCCTTTGGAGATCTATGTTGCGATTGTATTAGAGATGCAGAGCCTGCGAGATCATCGGATTCTGCTCATCATCTCCTGATCTTCTCAGCCAGCCTCGCGACCCTCTCGCCAAGCTTCCGGCATGTATTCAGTGAGTTCTCATCAGGAGATCCGATTGCTATGGCTCCGTAATGTCCTCCTGTCTCCATCGGATCCCCTGCAACTATCATTCCATGTATCATCATCGCCTGAATTATTGAGAGTATCGTCGTCTGATTTCCTCCCTCGATGCTCGCAGACGAGGTGAAGGCGGCACCGATCTTGTTCTCCAGCTTCCCCCTCACCTTCGCGCTTCTGTCGAAGAGCTGCTTGACCTCTGCTGCCATCAGCCCATAGTATGTGGGGGAGCCGATCACGATTCCATCAGCTGACTTGAGATCATCGAGCTGTACATCCTCGACCTTCTTGAGAACAACATCTGCTCCAGCATCCCTCGCTCCATCAGCCACAGCTCTGGCCATCTTTTCCGTATTACCCGTGCGGGAGTAGTACGCGACCAGTATCCTAGCCATGATATTCCTCCATTTTGATTGTGTGCATTCATCATACTTAACTTTCTCCCATCGTGCATCCGTATAAACATCTGAAAACGAATCGGTACATAAGCAAAAGTAGGAATACATTATATTTTTTAATTAACATTGTGTAGTTCACCAATCTGCAGGAGGAAATCACAGATGATCTGCCCAAGAACAAATATAATGAATGATAAATAAAACCCGATGCGCACGAAAGTCTGCAATAGATGCGGAGAGGACTGCGGAAAAGAGAGCGACTGCGGCATCGCATGCGATTGGGGGCAAGCCAGAACTTCGTCTGCAATCTATTGTGGCGGGGGCATTCAGTGCTTATATGTTCCAGCACCCTCCCGGCGATGGCTGGTTATTTTCGACAGTTTCTAGCTGGTGATCCTGCTGCGCATCCAGGACCGAAGCCTCTTATCCCCCGGATCCAGCCACATGCCCTCCGCAGGATTCAGAAGCGAGTACTGAACGCTCGAGTTGTACATCACCCCTCTGTAATAATCTGCCTCGCTCTTGATCGATCCGAGGTTCACGAAGTTCTGCGAGCTTCCCACCACCGCGCACTCTATCGCGGTATATCCATGATCTGTCCTGACCACAACCCACATGTGCTCGCCGAGCGGATGATCCCTCGCCCCCACCATCAGATACGCATCATAGCCCAACCCTTTTAAAAAAGACCAGCAGACCTGAGATGCGTTGGAGCAATCGAACCCGTCCTCACTGTATCTGGGGATGTAGGTGTGCTCCCCGAGGATCCTCTCCAGGTAGCTGCTGTCTGTGCTGTTGTCCATCTCCAGTTGAACATACCTGGACGGCTCGCATCTCCTCACGATATAATCAACAGGCACGCTGATATTGATTGAGTTGGCAGTTGCAAGCTCCTCCGGATCGCTGTACGCAATTCCCGTGTACCATTCGCCCTCGAAGACCTGCACCCCCACTCCCCTGTCGGGGTTCAGAGGATTGAGCGAGATCGCCTGCCATTCATCACCGTCCTTCACAGCGATCCATACGTTGCCACGACTCTGCATGATCACAGGGGTGTAGCCAGCATCTCTAAGGAGGTAAAAGACAGCAGCAGGTCGCACGAACATATCCTGGGGAAATGAAACATCGATGCCATCATATGATATAAGCCCCCTCTCAGAGACTGTGTGATTCGTGTGTATCAGAAACTGAGCGCCGGTCAGGTGTGATGGCTCTGCGTACCTCCAGCTCGAGAGGAGGTCTGATAGAAGCAATGACCATGTGTCGTTGCGGCTCTCTCTTTTAACAAGAGTCCTGGATCTGTCGGTCTCTGAGATTGATCTCAGAATGTTAAACAGCATCTGGGCATCGCCGGAGCACGACTCCATCGAGGCGAGGTATGTGCGATCCGTCGCAGGAGAGTACCATGCCGCGAAGGTCTTACTCGCTCTGTATCCTGCGAAGCTGTAGTTGATATCAAGAATGCTCACCTTAATATCCCTGATGCGGAAGCTGGAGCGGCTTTTTGATCCAATCACAAGACCGTTGCCTGTGTAGAGATTCTGGATCGTGTCAAGGTAGCTCTCGGGCCCGACTCCAATATCCTTCATCCAGAAGAGATTGAACCTCACGCAGGGCGCCTCTGAGGTCAGCACCCCAGCTCCCTCGTTTCCCTGAACGGTTGCATTCCCGATAACGATGGAGAATCCGGGCGCCTGAAGCGCCAGGGAGGAATCGATGAGGAACCCGATGAGGAGAAGCATCTTCAAATGCATTTGATATCCCTACCGCCTCTTTCTGTACAGCTCCCTCATCACCTCTCTGTGCATAGTCGCCATCATGTCCCCCTGGATTCCCATGAGGAACAGCTGGAAGCCGACTATGATCAGTATCGCGGTCAGGATCGTCAGAGGTATGTGCTCAACCCTCCCGTTGAGCCAGTCCCTCACGACGTATAGACCGAGCAGAAATCCGACAGATCCAAAGATCGCGCCCATCAGCCCGAAGTAGAAGAGAGGATTCTGTGTCTTGGCGAGCCTGTAGATAGTGAGCATGATCTTCGGGCCGTCGCGGAGCGGGCTGAGCTTGGTCCTGGTTCCACCTGCCCTCGGCAGATACGTTATGGGCACCTCCACTATCCGGAGACCCTTCTTCAGGCTCTCTATTGTTATCTCAGACTCTATCTCGAAGCCGGTCACCGAGAGATCCAGGCTGGATATGCCTGATCTTGTGAACGCCCTGTATCCGGAGAGTATGTCCCTGAGCCTCACCCCATAGATTATCCCGAAGAGGAGGTTGATGAGCCAGTTACCCACCAGGTTCAAACGCTTCAGCGATCCTCCTCTCAGATTGGAGAACCTGTTTCCTATGACATGATCAGCTCTGCCTCTTATAAGTGGATCAAGCAGCCTGTCAACCTCTGACGGCAGATACGTGCCGTCGCCATCTATGAGCACGATGTACTCTTTGTCTATATGCCCGAAGGCCTCTAGGAGGGCCTGCCCCTTCCCGGATCCGCTCTGGACGATCACCCGCGCGCCGGCATCCCTCGCCAGATCAGGAGTGCCATCTGTGCTGTGCCCGTCGATCACCAGGATATCCTGAAAGCCCATGCTGCGGAAGCCCTCTATGACTCCCTTGATGGACCCCGCCTCGTTGAGCGTGGGTATCAGCACACAGACATCGTCTCTCTTCAATTCCCGCTCCTCATCGCGCTCAGGATCATCTTCTCATACATGCCAGCTATCTCATTCACGTCATCCTTCACGCTCTCCACGTAGATCCTGATCAGCGGCTCGGTGTTCGACGGTCTTATGAGAACGCTATGCCCCTCACCCATCACCTTTATGCCATCGGTGGTGTCTGGCTCGAGATCCGAGAGCCTATCCAGGAGTCTCATCATCAGAGTCGGTGCATCGGCGATATCCTTCAGCCTTATGCTCTTCTGGAGGTACGGGTAATCAGGTATATCATCGGCCATATCAGAGAGCCGCTCCTCGGATACGATCTCGGCGAGCGCCAGGCTCATTGCGAATGGATCGTCAGAGTACTGGAATTCAGGAATGAAGAAATGACCGCTTCTCTCGACGCCGAGAACCGCCCCCGAGTTCTTGACCCTGTTGGCGACAAACACATCACCAACCCTCTCACGCTGCACCTTTATCCCGTCGCGCTCGAGCTCCCTCTCAAGTATCATGGAGCAATCGAAGCCTGCGATGACAAGATCCCCCGGCTTGTAACGCCTTCTCGCAATTATTATCGCTATCTTTTCAGGGGGCAGAACTCTTCCTTTATCATCGATCACCATCCCGCGGTCTGCATCAGGATCAAATCCCACCCCGAAGTCTGCGCCTGTGCTGATAACCTTCCCAGCTGCATCTCTCAGTGATTCAGATGTTGGCGCAGGCCCTCTTCCCGGAAACCTTCCGTCCATCGTCGCATTTAAGAGCTCCACATCGATTCCGGCTCTGGTGTATACAGGAGATATGCCGCATGCGGATCCGTTGCCCGTGTCGAGCACAACTCTGAGATCTCTGGTTATCTCGACCTTCTCTGCCGCATAATCCCCGTACTCGATAATGGCCATCTCGGCGTTTTCCAACGTTAGGCTTCCATTTCCAGACCTGAACTCGCCTTTTGCGTAAACATCCACAATTCCGGCATCTCTGTAAAGCATGCCATAGCCGTCGCCGGTTCTGAAGCGTATGCCGTTGTACTCAGGTGGGTTGTGAGAGGCAGATATGTATGCTGCAGCTCTTCTGGCTCTCTTCATGGTCACATATCCAAGAATCGGTATTGGTATCACTCCGTAACTGTGAACATCCACGCCTGTCCCGAGAACGCCCTTGAGAAACGCGCTCTCCAGCGAGGGCCCGCTGGTCCTGGTGTCCCGGCCCAGGGATATCGCCCCGCCTGAGAGATAGGTGCCGAAAGCGGCACCGACGCGCATCGCAACGTCCTCTGTCAGCTCATCTCCGTAGATGCCCCTAACATCATATGCTCTGAAGATCACAAAAGGCTGTGATCGCCGAGATTAAAAATAGTTTTCGAGAGACGCAGCGGTAAGCCAAGAAGACACCGGAAGTTGCGGAAGATCCGTATCCGAAATCGCAGAAGAATCATCAATCCTGGAGCGGTAATATTGGTAGCCCGGCCAGGATTCGAACCTAGGTAAGGAGGTCCAGAGCCTCCCGTGATTGACCGCTACACTACCGGGCTGCCTGTCTCTTCTCGTTGCAGAGGTGTCATATTAATCTATCGATCAGGCTCCGGAGACAGCATATCATGCTGCTTTGCTCTGGGTTGCCCATGATCTGTTTTGTACGCTGAGAATGTCTTTATCTGTAATTTGCAGCGCGCTCTCTCATGCGGCCTCATGCTGCTGATTGCCGATTCCGGAAAGGTTACCTGGCGCACGCACTAAAATCCCGCTTGCTCACAGCAGGTACTCCGCGATTCTCTCTGTCAGGGGCTGATCGCAGTAGAAGCATCGCAGCACGACCGGGTTTTTCCCCTTGACAAGCATCTTCGGCTTTATCGGTTCGTTTGTGTTGGATATGCAGCTCGGGTTCTGGCAGCGCACAACTCCCACTATCACATCAGGGAGATCGACGGTGTATTTCTCCACAACCGCGTAATCCCTGACTATGTTTATCGTCGCGCCCGGAGCTATGAGGGCTATCTTGTTGACCTCATCCTCCCTCAGCTCTCTGTCCTCGACCTTCACGATATCCTTCTTGCCCAGCTTTCTGCTGCCGACATTCATTATAACGCTGACTGTAGCATCAGTTGTGCCGGAGATGCCAAGGATCTTGAGGACATTCAGCGCCTGACCTGCCTGTATGTGGTCTATGACGGTTCCCGACCTGATGGGCCGGACCTTGAGCTCTCTCTCCGCCATTGTTCAATCCTCCAGGATCATCTTGAGCAGGGCCATCCTCACAGGCACGCCGTAGAACGACTGCCTGAAGTAGACTGCATGTTTCGTCCCATCTATCGATGGGGATATCTCGTCAACTCTGGGGAGGGGATGCATTATCCTGAGCTCCGGTTTTGCACCCTCGAGATCCCTTGTGTTTATGCTGTAGCTCCTAGCCACCCTGTTGTACTCTACCGGATCCGGAAAGCGCTCCCGCTGGATTCTTGTAATGTAGAGCACATCGACCTCTTCTATGACCTCTCTCAGGTCAGAGACCTCTCTCACCCTTGTGCCCATTCTTGAGAGATCCCCAATTATCTGTTCAGGCATTCTCAGAGTTGGCGGTGACACCAGGTATATGTCAGCCCCATAAAGGGAGAGCGCGTATGCGAGGGAGTGAACTGTCCTGCCGTACTTCAGATCCCCGACAAGCGCGATTGAGAGATCGTCGAGATGGCTCTCTTTTTTTATTGTATACAAATCGAGAAGCGTCTGCGTTGGATGGTGGCCTGCACCATCACCGGCGTTCAGAACCGGAACTGGCGAGAACTCGGCGGCGAGCCGTGCCGAACCCTCCTTCGGATGTCTTATGACTATAGCATCCGCGTATCCACCGACGACACGTATCGTATCTGCGAGCGACTCGCCCTTGGCTATGGAGCTCGCCTCAGCCGAGCCCAGGTTTATTGTCATGCCGCCGAGCCGCTTCATCGCAGTCTCGAATGACATTCTGGTGCGTGTGGAAGGCTCGAAGAACATCAGCGCGAGGATCTTTCCATCGAGAATGTCCGATCCCTTCCCTCGCGCGTACGGCTCGAGCGACTCCGCAGTCTCCAGGATCTCGTCGATCTCCTCCCTTGAGAAGTCCTTCATGGAGAGCACATGTCTCCTCTTGAGCATGCTAGCTTCTTCTCCTGTGAGGGATATAATGCTTCGCTATGCTTAAAACGGGTCGGCAGCGTAACGGATCGATACGAAAACGATGTATGTAATAAAAATCGTGCCAAAAAGATGAAATTGGTCCACGATATAGTTGTAAAGTGCATGATTTGTAAAAATCATGATGACAATTGAGCTCTTTCATGGCAAGCGCTCATCAGATGATGTTCCTTTATCTGGGTGGGCCTCGAATAGCTGATCTGTTGTCGTGAATCAACAGGCACTGGCATAACGCCACATGGATCCAGTGTCGCATGCGTCTGGACTCGATGACAGGAGTACACGATTCATGCGTGAACTGATAGCGTAATCCTAGAGCATCCGGCCTTTGGGCCAAGAGGTGCTGTGTTGAATAACTCTTCAAAGCTCTGCAGGAGATTGTTCTGTCTGCGCCTTTCTTTGATTTTAATGTATTATAAAAAGTGAATTTTAGAATGTCCTCTTGCATCATATTTTCCGTTTTGGTTGCGGCTACATGCTCTCCTGATATTCTTTTCACCGCTGAGAAGACGGTTTCCGCAGCCCATCTCCTCCCGTAGTCGTACTTCTCCTTCCAGCGCTGATACCCTAATGTTTTCATCTCTTTGACCGCATTTGCTCTCGCGGGAGAACCTCTTGCTTTCGCATCAGATCGAGTCTTTATGACTGGCTGGATCTCCTTTTCCTGGAGGTGATCGAAGATCTCTCGCTTATCAAAGGCGCCATCGCCTTTGGATCTTGCGTCCTGAAAGATTCTCTTCCGGTCGGCGAGCGAGTTAAACCTGCTGCCGTCAGATACTCGCTCATCTGTGACCTCGATTGCGACTATCTCCTTAGTCTTCACGTCAACCGCCAGATGGACCTTGATCCAGCCTCGATGGACCTTCCATTTCTCTCGCACCCATTCGCCACGGTTGGTCACCTTGATCCCCGTAGAGTCTACAGCTATCACAACAGGCTCAT
>NZ_JANIHG010000032.1 GCF_024518575.1 Methanothrix sp.
CCGCCAATTCATTGGCGGGAGTAGTCACTCTGATTCCTTGATATTCACCTGATGTCCATCTTGACCTTTCCCATCGAGGATAGGTAGGCCACCTCCTTTCCGGGCTCGAGCTTCGGCTTCATATCCTCTGTAATCGGCACATCTATGGTGGTGTAGTCCTTAAGATCCATGAGCTGAACGCTGGTCTCCCCAACAGAGAGCACCTGCCCGGTCTTCCGCTCGACTATAGGCGCGTAGACCTTTGTTGTGACCGGCGCAACTATGGATCGCTTCTGATTGTCGAATATGCCTATCGCGTCTATTCTCGCCTTGGCCGCGCCGTGCTTGCCAGGCTTTGAATGCGCTATGCTCTTTATTATGCAGGGCTCGTCATCGATTATTATGTACCTACCTTCCTTCAGCGTCCTTATCTCTACTTGCTCCTTCATTTGAGATCAACCCTGGTCTTTCGTCTTCCGGTGGAATGATCTGATCCTATATTTAAAGGTGAGGAAGAGGCTCCGTTCGAGTGACTCCTTCAGCCCTGAAGAGGGGAGCGCCCATCTCACATCTTCATACGATATGCTTCTACCAGCGCAGAAGCACTGGCTGGCATAAATTAGCGGCTCTCCACAGGCTCTGCCAGTCCGATGGTGAGTATGTTCAACGATGCGTTAACTCTTTGTCTGCGGGCTCGATTCCTGTGATGGTCTCTCAGGAATCGCCGTCCTTTGGCATAATCCCTCATGAACTCTGCGAGTTCACATGCTGTTGATTCTCAATGATACCAGTACGTGACCATCTCTTTTAGTCTCGGGGATAGAGATACGCACCCAAGCTCTTATCCAACATCATTGAGACACAATCACAGATAGGTCTACAAGATTCCAGATGATGGATGATAAGGTATATCAGGTATTTGCTCTTGATCTGTTCAGCAAATTAGCTGTCATGCAAGCCGGTCTCTGTTAGCACCCATCCATTCGCCAGGAGTGCACAGCGGAACCGATACCTACAAGTTATCAGATGGAGGAGAGCACAGATGGTCATTGTAATGCGTCTCCAGGTGTTATGGTGGATCGCCATGCAGTGCAGATCGACAGTGTTTCTGATGCTCGTCGTGCTGCTCATATCCCCGGTGGCTGCAGAGTGGCCTGACTGCAAGTTCCAGTGCACTTCCAAGGATGTGGTGGTCGAGAGCGCATATCTCGGAGATGCATCGGGCAGACCCCTCAAGCCATGCTCTCAGGGCGCCATCTCGACGGCATACATCTGGGTGACCATAACAAACAGGGCGAGCTCTCCGAGATACAACCTGGTTCTGCTTGCGGATCTCGTTGTCAACGGAAATGTCGAAAGGATCGAGAGATGCGTGCTCGATGTCATAGAGGGAAGATCAACCATGTCTTTTCCCATATACGAGATCGAGTGGAGCTGTGGCGAGGAACTGCACGTAAAAGACATGATCCTCAGCTGGGATCCCTCCAGGTCGAGTGTGTGCGATATATCAAAGATGAAATGCGGAGAGAGGACGACGCAGTGCTATGCACATCCAGGCATGAGCGTTGATATCCCCCTTTCTGGAGGTTTTGAGCACCGGGCTGTATGTCAGGAGGTCCATCTCAGAGACCTGACGAGGGGCGGGGCACCCCCCTACATCTACAATTGGGACCTGGGCGATGGGAACAGGAGCTCTGAGGCAAATCCGGTGCATGCATATTCGCATCCGGGAAGATACCTCATAATCCAGAACGTCACCGACTCAAAGGGCAGAACATCAAAGAGCTCCTCTCTAATAACGATCGAGGGCTGCATCTGCGAGATCGATGGACCTGAAGCAGCATGCGAGGAATCTGTTCAGAGGTACACAGCGAACGCAACCGGCAGAGAATATACTTGGATGATTGATGGCCGGAAGATCGGATACGGAGACAGCATTGATATAAACTGGTCGGAATTCGGCACCGGAAGCCACGAGCTCAGGCTGATCGCCGGCAACATCTCATGCGTGAAAGAGGTAATAGTTATACCAAAACCTGAGATCTTCATATCATTTGTGGAGGATAGATGCTGATCTTATACAGGATCAGGGGGTTCGCGTTGCTGATGCTTCTTGTAGCAGCGTGCTCCGCAGATGATGGGAGAAGCATCACTCTCACCGGACCTGAAGGCGACTACATTTACCACTGGATCGCACAGGTAGATGACCAGGTGATCGCCCAGGGCGATGGTCGGATCTTCACATTCCAGCTCCCTGAAACCCCGGGAAAGAGGGTGAGGGTCACGCTTCTCGTTAAATCCATTGAGGGCGGATGCGTCAACAGCTCCTCGATAGAGATCATTACAGGACAGCTCGGCAGGTCAGAGATACATCTTGATAAAGATTGCATTTACACAAAACCCGCGCACGTTGGTGATTCTGTTATATACACATACAACGTCTCGAACCATGGGGAAAGCGATCTCTTCGATATCAATCTCACCGATTCCCACAGCTGGGGTCCGGGATGTGAGCCTGTTTACATCAGTGGAGATAATGGAGATGGAGTTCTAGGGCCTGGAGAGATTTGGCACTACGAGGCGAGGTTCACGCTTCCAGATCCCAGGAAGTACGGCGCAGCAGGCGAGACGGTTCTCAGCATAATGGCAGCCGAAGATACGGGAGAGATCGTCAGATCACTGCTGAATAGAAAGCCTAGGCTCGAGGCGAAGCTTTCCATCATGAGAGAGAGGCAGAGAAGATTCGACTTCTCCAGGGCACAGACACTCTCCTACACAAGCATGAGGCACAGGTTTGAGAACCATACAAACAATATCACAGGGGAGTATCTCCTCGAGTCTTTCGATACGAGCGGTATCCTGATCTCGAGAGAGTACCGCGACCCGATATCGCGCGCGACACTCAGAACAGAATACAGGCGTGACGGCCGCGTATACTCTGAGGAGTGTCTTTTCGAGAGCACGATGGAGTACATAAGAATCGAGCGCGATACGCCATCTCCAGGTTATAAAACGTACACGATAACAGATTATACCACAGGAGACACGCTCATAGCGGTCCAGGATCCATTCGGGAACATCGTGAGCAAGGAGTACCGC
This sequence comes from Methanothrix sp., assembly GCF_024518575.1. Taxonomy (GTDB): domain Archaea; phylum Halobacteriota; class Methanosarcinia; order Methanotrichales; family Methanotrichaceae; genus Methanothrix_B. The sequence goes on from NZ_JANIHG010000032.1 coordinate 3,079, forward strand.
AGGACCCCAGGATACAGGGTGTACGAGGAGCGGGTGATGCTCACGAACACCGCGACCGTCACGGCCAGAGATGCCAGAGGTCTTGTTGTCTCATCTATCGATACATTCACAATCGATGTAAACAGGCCTCTGCCCGATCTCAGGGTCTACAAGAGTTCCGATCCCGAGATCGCATCCCGCGGCGCCCTCCTGAACTACACTATATATTACGAGAATGCGGGATCTGAGGATGCGCATGATGTTGTGATAACAGAACACTACGATGGCAACTTCAGCTTCATCTCTTCCTATCCACCCCCTCATTCGGGCACGAATGTGTGGCGTATCGGGGATCTGAGAGCAGGGGAGTCGGGCACCATACGCATCCTGGGAAGCGCAGCGGAGAGCGCAGATCTCATAGCAAACAGGGTTGAGATCCGGAGCGCTGAGGGATCTAGTGATGAGTATCTTCTGAACACCACAGTCGTCAGCGCTGGCCTCAACATAAGCAAGAGCGCGTCCTCCGGTCTCGTGGTGCCGGGATCCAGATTGATTTACAGGATAACGTACCGCAACGATGGGTCATACACACATAAAAACGTCCGCATAACCGACATTCTGGATCCAGCGGTGGAATATCTCAGCTCGTCTCCGGAGCCGTCCGGAGTTTCCGGCAACATCTACACCTGGAGGATTCCGGAACTTGCGCCCGGAGCAGGTGGTGAGATCGAGATCAGTGTGATGGTCGGAAGCACGAACAGGGATTTTATCGGCAACACATACCGCATAGATTCAGACAGATTTGTGGGAGTTAACACCACCCTCGTCACAGGCGTCATCCAGAGCTTGTGGATAAACAAGAGCTCCGATAAGGACGTATACGCGCCTGGCGAGGAGGTTGTCTTCACGGTTAGATTCGGCAACAAGGGAAATTACGATGCGCATGACGTCAATGTGACGGATGTGCTCCCTGACCTGGAGCTGGTCAGCGTATCTGGCAATCCCTCTGTGAAGGGCAGGACGCTCGTATGGAGCATCGGCGATCTGAAGAGCGGCGAGAATGGGACAGCAGTGATAACGATGAGGGTGCCGGAGCGCTCCAATCTGGTCTACAACGAGAGCTCAAGCGTCTCGGGTGAGGGGTTCGTCAGGGTGAGGAGGAGCTTCTCAACAGCTATCGAGGCCAGGTCGCATACCAACCGGGCATACATCACAGGGTACTACAGAGATGATGGGAGGAAGGTTTACCACAACGCCTCGAGCTCGAAGAGCATAACGGTCGCTGGAGATCCGGGATCTGAGATAAGCACAAGAGAGCACGGCAGCGGCTACTACGAGGAGGAGCTCCTGGCGAATCTCAACCTCTCGAGCAGGAACGTCTCCGTTGAGAAGGAGCTCTTCGCAGAGCAGAGGCCAACAAGATTCTCTCTTCCCTGGAGAAAGGTGGCATTCGGATCCTCATGGTTCGAGAGCACCGGGTCCAGAAACCAAAACAGGGGAGAATCGATCGAGGGCAGCTACATGTACGCCAGGTCCCTCGATCTGAGCAGCAGATATCAGGCTGACCCAAACCAGACCACCTTCAGGGAGGTCGCCGAGGTCGAGCATGGCATCAGGCGCATCAAATACGTCTCGAGAGCATCCTCTTTCATAGATGAGAGATACGCAGGGAGCTTCAGATCAGAATCATCCATCGACTCCTATGGCAGCGGTCTTGCATACAGAAGATCCTCATCCGGAGAGGGTTTTGTGGGTTCCGAGCTCCGCTCCGGGTCCATGGAATCCGCGGAGAGCGGCAGCGGTTATTATCGTTCAGACCTGATAAGCCAGACTGAGATCGTGAAAAGAGATATCGAGGCATCGAGCTCGGAGGTGAACCTGACGCTACTGGGAAGGGAGGCTAGGTTCAGCAGCTTCTGGCATGAATCTTCCGCGACCGAGGACAGATCCCGGGATCTGGCGCTTATGGAACGCATCAGCCAGGCGCCGTACATAAGGATGGAGTCGGAACTCGGAAGATCAACCCTCTCGATGCTGGGCGAGTTCGAAGGCAGGGGAGAGATCAAAGCCACTATGGGCAGGCCGGAGGTTCTCAGGGTCGAACAGGATCTCGCCGGCAGATACACGGTAGATCTCGCGGTGAGCGTTTACGCTGTGCCCAAGCACCTCTACCCGCATATCAACATCACTAAGATGGTGGTGCCTGTCGACGAGACGACCGTGCTGTTCATCATAAATGTGACAAACGACGGGAACGAGCCTCTGAGGGATGTGATTGTGAGAGATGTGCTTCCCGAGGGTCTGGAGATGATCAACTCCACTCTACGGCCTGAGATAGAGGGAAGATGCATAAACTGGAGCGTGCCGTCTCTCGAGATCAGCAGGAGGATGGAGATAAGGCTGTTCGCAAGCATGGATCCGGAGATAAATGCCTTTGAGAACCGCGTCAACGTAACAGCAAGGGCCAAGAAGGCCGATGTATCAGCGGATGCTTCCGTCAGGTTCGACCGGGAGTGGCTATCCTGCTGTATTCCCGGTATCACCAGAGAGAACCTCACCGCGGAGAACCTGACATTCGTGATCCCTGAATCATACAGCTGCATCGGCATAAACGGGAGCTTCGAGGACTGCGAGGGCGCGATTGATGAGATCTATAATGAGATGGAGAAGAGGGACGACTGCACAAAGGGATGCATATGAGTAGACGCGAATAACAGCAGTCTGCCTCTTCAGGAAAACGCATCGCAGAGCTGGCGACCGCTGGATGCTCTCTTTGCCATTGTATGAAAAGTGTAACTCAACCGCGGGCAGGGCGATATCGAGGTCTTAGTGGATTACTGGATGCTCTCTTTGCCATTGCATGAAAAGTGTAACTCCCTGCCCCTAAATCACGAGGGCAACGCATCACAAGGATAACGCTGTGCTCAGAAAAACACTGAACAAAGAATGCCTGACACAACCAGAACTTGCAAGGGCAGCTAAAGCTGACCGCTCCTGATCGCATCCCAGAGCGCGTGAAGGTGCTCTCCGTATAGAATATAAATTAATATGAATACCCCGAGAATTACATAGAGGTTGGAGATGTACACTAACCACTGGAGCAACCTCATCTTCTTCTCGGGGGTCCCAAACCACTCCTTTGCCTTGCGCTCGGCCCATCCTGTCATGCTCACGTGGCAGAGGCTGCAGCCTCGGCAGCAGCCTTGGCTGCCTTTTCAGCCTCCTCAGCCTTGGCGCGCTTCTGAGCCTTAGCCTTGAGCTTCTTCAGCCTGACTATGTTGTCCCTGTCCATCTCCTCCAGTGCGAAGCCTATGAACCTGATGGTGTCCTTGATATCGGGGATGACCTTGAACTCAAGCGCGTTCACGCGCCTCTTGGTCTTCTCGATATCATCCACGAGCTTCATCAGCGAGGTCTCAACCTCGGCTGCTGTGATTATCTTGTCCACCAGGCTCTCATAGGCATCTGCAGCCTCATCTATGGCTGCGCTCGTCCCTATGATACCGTATCCTCGCTCGTACATCTTCTTGTGCACGGCCTCCGCAGTGATCTTCGGGACAACCACACCCATTATATTCCTGGACTGCAGATCCACGGCAGGCTCCTTCTGCAGGGCAAAGGCCACGCTCTTTATGGCTATGGTGCCATCCGCGGCCTTCGCCAGGCTGAGCCTCTGCTCCGCCCGGATGTATTCATTGACGAGCTCTTGCCGTATCGTCTTCGCCCTGTTCAGCACCTCAAAAAATTCGATCATGAGGCCGTCGCGCTTCATCTTGAGGAGCTCATGACCAGTCTGTGCCACCTTGATCCTTCTTCGAAGGGCGATGAGCACTGCCCTGGTCGGCTTTGTCCCTCTTATTACGGCCATGATCTCACTCTTTCTTTGCGGTGCCTGCGTACTTCGGATGGTATTTCTTGATGTACTTGTCGTCGATCCTGGTGAGCATCGTCTCGGGCAGCATCGAGAGGAGCTCCCATCCGATGGTGAGGGTCTCTATGATGGACCTGTCCTCATCCCTGCCCTGGTTGACGAACCTGCGCTCGAACTGGTCGGCGAACTCCAGGATGAGCTTGTCGCGCTCTGATAGAGCCTCCTTGCCAACGATCGCAGCAAGGCCCCTCAGATCGCAGCCCTCTGCGTAGTACGCGTAGAGCTGATCCGATACGGCCCTGTGATCCTCTCTTGTGTGTCCGGCGCCGATTCCTGAGTTCATCAGCCTGCTCAGGGATGGGCGGATATCGATCGGCGGATAGATGCCCTTCCTGTGGAGCTCACGCGATACGATGAGCTGGCCCTCTGTGATGTATCCCGACAGATCCGGAATCGGATGCGTGATGTCGTCGCCTGGCATCGTGAGGATCGGGAACTGCGTGATCGATCCCTTCTTGCCCTTTATGATCCCGGCGCGCTCGTAGTTCGTGGCGAGGTCTGTGTACATGTAACCCGGATAGCCGCGGCGTCCGGGAACCTCCTCTCTGGCAGCTCCCATCTGCCTCAGGGACTCGCAGTAGTTGGTCATGTCGGTGTAGATGACCAGCACGTGCATGTCCAGATCGAACGCCAGGTACTCAGCTGTGGTCAGCCCGAGCTTTGGAGTCAGGAGCCTCTCGACAGCGGGATCGTCTGCCAGGTTGAGGAAGATCACAGCCCTCTCGAGAGCGCCTGTCCTCTCGAAGTCGGCCATGAAGTGCTGGGCCTCCTCGTTTGTGATGCCCATGGCGCAGAAGACCACCGCGAACTGCTCCGCCTCACCCACGACCTTTGCCTGGCGGGCGATCTGAAGAGCGACATCGTTATGCGGGAGACCTGCACCCGAGAAGATGGGCAGCTTCTGCCCTCTCACCAGTGTGTTGGTCCCGTCTATGGTCGATATGCCCGTCTGGATGAACGCCCTCGGCTTCTCCCTCGAGGCAGGGTTTATGGCAGCCCCGATGATCTCGCGCTCTACCTCTGGAACGATGGGTGGCCCGCCATCCCTCGGCCTGCCGGAGCCGGAGAGGACCCTCCCTATGATGCTCGGAGAGAGCGGCATCTTGATGACGTCTCCGGTGAATCTCACGGAGCTATCCTTTGAGAGGCCACCGGTACCCTCGAAGACCTGGACGACGACGATCTCATCCGAGGTGTCCAGGACCTGGCCTCTCTTCACCTCACCGCTGGCCGTCCTGATCTCGACGAGCTCACCGTAGCCTACCGGCTCGGTCTTCTCGACGAAGACCAGGGGTCCAGAGATCTCGGTTATAGTCTTGTATTCCTTGGTCATTGGCAACCCCCTTACTTCAGAGCCTCGAACTCGGCCTTCATCTGGTCCATGACCTTCTTGAGCTCGGGCTCGTAGTCCTCAACCATCCTGAGCTTGGCTAGTGCGTCTTTGGAGGGTACGCTCTTGATCTGATCGACCGCTACACCCCTGTGGAGAGCATCGAACGCGTAGTCCCTGTATGTCAGTATAGCCTTCATGAGATCGTACTGCTTCTTGTACGGGCAGAATGTATCCACCGGGTGGAACGCGCTCTGCGCCAGCCAGAAGTTGATGATCATCCTGGCGACCTCGAGTGTCAGCTGCTGATCCTCAGGCAGCGCATCCGAGCCGACGAGCATGACGATCTCCTCGAGCTCGGCGTTCTCCTGCAGTATCGCCATCGCTCTCCTCTTCAGCTGGTTCCAGTCGGCAGCGACGTTCTCCGCATACCAGCTCTCCAGATCCTTCTCGTACAGCGAGTACGAATCGAGCCAGTTGATCGACGGGAAGTGCCTGCGCTGCGTCAGCCTGGAGTCGAGCGCCCAGAATACCTTGACGATACGGAGTGTGTTCTGGGTCACAGGCTCCGTGAAGTCTCCACCGGGTGGAGATACTGCGCCCACGACTGCGACAGAGCCCTCTCCGCCGGCCAGGATCTCAGCCCTTCCAGCGCGCTCGTAGAAGTCTGCAAGCCTCGCAGCGAGATACGCAGGATAGCCCTCCTCACCAGGCATCTCCTCAAGCCTCGAGGCGAGCTCTCTCATGGCCTCCGCCCATCTCGATGTCGAGTCCGCGGTCATCAGCACATCATAACCCATGTCTCTGTAGTACTCTGCTGTGGTCATCCCTGTGTAGATCGACGCCTCGCGAGCTGCCACAGGCATGTTTGATGTGTTGGCGTAGACGATCGACCTCTCGAGCAGCGGCCTGTTTGTCCTCGGATCCACCAGCTCGGGGAACTCGTGGAGCAGATCTGCCATCTCGTTGCCGCGCTCGCCGCATCCGACGTAGATGACTATATCGACGTCAGACCACTTTGAGAGCGTCTGCTGCATGACGGTCTTGCCCGTGCCGAATCCTCCGGGGATGGCTGCGGTTCCGCCCTTTGCCAGCGGGAAGAATCCATCGATGACCCTTTGGCCTGTCCTCAGTGGAATTGTCGGAGGCAGCTTCCTCACGACAGGACGCGCCTGACGGACGGGCCACTTCTGGAGCATCGTGAGCTGTGAGCCATCCTCAAGCACACAGACTGTCTCCTCAACCGTGAAGTTCCCGCTGTAGATCTCCTTGACGACCCCACCCTTGTGCTTCGGTGGGACCATGATCTTGTGCTTGATCAGGAGCTGCTCCTGGACGACGCCTATGGGCTGTCCGGGCTTTACCGTATCGCCCTTCTTCACCAGGGGCTGGAACTCCCACTTCTTCTTGTGATCTACACCATCGACGAAGAGGCCTCTGCTGATGAAGTCTCCAGACCTCTCGGCCAGCAGGGGAAGCGGTCTCTGAACGCCGTCGTAGATCTGAGTGAGGATGCCAGGACCAAGCTGGGCCACCAGAGGCCCTCCGGTCTCCTTGACCGGCTCACCAGGCTTGATACCCGAGGTATCCTCGTATACCTGGATGATGTGCTTATCTCCGGAAATGCCGATGACCTCACTCATCAGGCCTTCCTCGCCGACCAGAACCAGGTCGTACATCGAAGCCTTCAGGCCAACGGCCTGCACGACCGGCCCGGCGACTCTCTTTACTCTTCCTACTTCCATAAATCGACACCTATTGCCCTTTTAATCTTCTCTCTCATCTCTGTGCTTTGCTCGGTTCCGATAGCGATAACAGTAGGCCTAACGGAGTTAGATAAGGTCGACTGCAGCCTCTTAGGAAGCCTGTTATAGTCACTCTGGTGCAGGACCAGAATTCCTACATTCGGATCAGCCATGACCTCATTTATCTTGTTTACCAGCTCCTCTTCCGAGGTGGCCTCGTAGGCTTTCTTGATCCCTGCGAGGCTGAATCCGATAACCGCATCACTATTACCTATAACTGCAATCTCCATTATGCCACCACCATCTGCTCCTCGATGAGCTCGTTAGGCAGTCCAGCCTCCTTCCCTCTGACGATCTTCCTGATGTTGGCAACCTCTGTCTCCTTCGTGACTATGTAGCCAAGCACAGGCAGGATCGACAGCGGATGGTAGTTGGAGAGAGACCACGCATATCTGATGAGATATGCCTTCAATCTCGCCTCTATCCTGCTAACGCCATCGAGGTCCGCGGTCGCCACATCTGAGATTGCGCTCCAGAACGGATAGCCTTCAAGCCCCCTTACGAAATCCGCATAGGGCTGTCCTGCCATCCGGCTCAGCTCCTCGCCGAGCTTCCCGCCAGGTATCAGGTTCTCCTGAACGATGCTAGCCTCGATTCCAGCCTTGTTCATGCGGAAGAGGGTTATGAGGTTTCTGATATCGATCTCTCTCCTGACGTACTTGAGAAGGAGACCGCCGCCGACTGATAGCGTCCCGCCCACAGCGCGCTCCATCCTGAAGTAATAGAGCTTGTCAAGGGCGTTCTCCACAGAGGCGAGGAACTTCCCATCGTACTTGGAGAGAGCCTCGGCGAAGTCCGTGCCCTCGAATGCAGCTATGACATCGTTGATCGAGTCCTTCTTGGCAAGCCCCTCCAGGAACTCCATGTCCAGCTCGCCCGCAGGCACTATGTACTTCATTATCTCAGAGTCGCTGGCTCCATAGAACTTCCCGCGAAGGATCGTCTTTATGTTCCAGATGTCCCAGCGCCTCAGGTACTCCAGTATCAGGAACTGGGGCTCGTCTATCGAGACCTCAAGGAGCTTCCTGTAGGTCTTTGCCAGGTTTGCAAAGGTCGCATGCTCGATCAGCTCTGCACCGGAGTAGTCCTTGGCCAGAGCATCGATCTCCTCCTTGTACTGGGTCTCTTCGAGGTATCTTGCAATCTCTGGTATATCCATGTTCAGCATTCTGGCATACATCTCGTTGGGTATGAGCTTCGTCTTCATCGCCCTTACCCTGCCCGTGATGTACGCGTACTTCACCGGTTTTCCGAACTTCGGCAAACGTAGTACTGGCATCGCTCTCACCCGAACAAGAGCTTGGAGACCTCTTTGACCTTTGCGTTGAATATGTCCCGCGCTAGAGTCTCATATGAGAGATCGAACCTCACTGACCCGTCCTTGCTCTCGACCACCACGCCACCGATTATATCCAGCGTGCCTCCGTAATTGGGGACAAGAGAGGATACAAAGGTCTGATCTCTCTTGTTGGAGTAGACCTTCATATCCTTGAGATCATAGGGCTCCAGGAGCTTCTTTATGAGAGCCTCGTTCTTGTCCTTGGGCAGCTTTGCGACTGCATCGAGGAACTTCGTCCTCACCTGCTCAAGGAGTTCCTTGTGAACGTTCAGCTCAGCCCTCTTGAGCTCCAGGTTTGCGCTGGACATCTCCCTGCGCACAAGAGCCTCTATGTCGTGCTTTGCCTCTGCCTCTTTCCTGGACTTTATCTCGGCGGCACGTTCTCTGGCCTCACTAAGTATTCTGGCAACCTCCTGCTCGGCCTCCGCATTTATCTGGGCGACCTTGCTCTTGCTTGTTGCCAGAATATCCTCAACCACTGCATCTAGTGCCATTGCCTCTCACCCTTTTGGATGGGGGTGCTCAGAGTAACGCGGCGAAGGGTGACCAGGCGAACATCAGGATCAGCGAGACGGCAAGCCCGAAGATGATCAGCGTCTCGGGCAGCAGCATCAGGAACAGGCCCTTGCCCAGGAATCCAGGCTCCTCTGCAACGACGCCGACGACGGCGGCTCCAATGCCCTGCTCACCGACACCCGCACCGATACCGGCAAGCCCAGTCGCAAGACCTGCACCAACTGCCAACAGACCGTACATTACTCCTGCATCCGTTATAGCCATATTCCTCAAACCTCCTTACTATTATTATAACCATTCAGTATTTTGTTCGTCCCGTTTTATACCTTCAGATACCTCCGGACATGTCCGAAGGGACTGTACTCAACTCCACCACCATGCTGGCTGTAGAACTTGGTGAACATCTCGACGTAATGCAACCTCAGAGGATGCATGAACGGAGACAGTATACCAAGCAGCAGGTTGATGAAGTGCACCACAAGCAGCACGATGACTCCCACGATGTAAGCTATCATCGTGAGGTGCTCACCGCCGCTGAGCATCGGCATGATGACGCCAAAGGCCAGCTTGTTGGCTGCAAATGCAACACCAACTGACGCGAGGCCAATGGCCAGAAGCCTCAGGTAGGATATCAGGTTGCTCACATAGAACGGAAGATGCGTGGCACCCATCACACCCTCTGGGCCCATGACCATCATGACGATAGCCACCACAACAAGGAGCCCCATGAGATACACCAGGGGCATGAAGCCCAGAACCAGGCCGAGAAGCAGCAGCGCGAACGACACCTGGAAGATCAGCACCGGAAGCCTCTCGAAATACGCGTGCTTCTTCTCACCATAATTGAGCTCTGTCTTTACGCCGAGTATGGAACCGATTCCACAATGGAGAACACCGATGAAGATACTGACACCGATCAGCATCAGCACCGCATTAGTGGCCAGCCTGTACAGCGGGAACATTCCCATCGGGCCAACCCTGCCAAGCGGACCGAAGACACCCTCGCCGAAGAACCTTCCGGATTCCTCCAGCGCAAGGATCTCCTCATGTGGCAGCTGCCCGAAGATCTTGCCCCACAGGCCCATCGGCCCGAAGATCTCGCCGAAGATCAGGCCGAAGATTATAGACCAGACGCTTGCGATCATCACGATGTTTATCAGCTGTGTCCACCCCTCAGTTCTGAACTTCTTCTTGAGCATCATGAGCACAAGTATTATCATGATGCCATATCCGACGTCGCCGAGGATCATCCCGAACATTATCGGGAAGAAGACGAATATCAGAAGCGTCGGATCGAACTCCTTGTACTCAGGTATCGCGAAAAGCCTGGTTATGAGCTCGTAAGGCTTCACGATCCCGGGGTTCTCGATCTTCGTGGGTATATCCTCGCCCCGCTTCTCGACAAGCTCCTCCATCTCGCTATCGGGCAGCCTCTCGACATGTATTCTGCCGCCGGTTGTGCTCTCAAGCGCGCTCTTGAGCTTATCATAGTCTGCTGATGGGACGTAGCCATCTATGACAAACGCGTTATCGCTTGTGGCAAACCTGAGAGGCGCATCGGTCTTCTGGGTCTGGATGCTCAGGTACTCATCCGCAGCGAGTATGATGTCCTCATACTGCTTCTTCAGATCCTTGAGCTTCTTCTGCAGTGGCTCCTTCTCGGACTCCAGCCGCTTTATCTCCGCCTCCAGAGTGGCTATGGCCACATCGGGAGCTCCGGTAAGCTTTGGAACCGAGATCTCTGCAAACCCATGCTCGGCAAGGACCGCCTGAACCTCAGAGGCCTTCTCAACGGGCACGAACACCGCGACCACAGTGGTGTTCTTGAAGCTCCCTGTGAAGACCTCGCTCTTGGGAGCGACCTTTGCGACGTCGGCATCAACTGCGGACTCAACCGTTCCCACGAAGACCGCAAGGGTCTCGTAGCCTGAGTACAGCTCTATGGGCAGGTCGATCGCCGCCAGTGGCCGAAGCGCATTGATCTGATCCTGCTTTGATTTGATCTCAGCCTCGATCGCAGTTATGCGCTCGTAGGTGGAGGTCACATCATTCGCAAGCCTTCCCAGCAGATCGTCCATCTGGGATAATACCTCGGACTCCGCAAACCTGACATCGGGAGCCTTTGGCTTTATGTCCAGATATCTCTCAATCGATCTGAGCTTTATGAGGTTCTCGGAGAACTCCTTGCCTTTGCCCATCGTCTTGCCCTGCTCAAAATAGTCTGCCCCACCTGTATAGTTGACGATGTGCATGAGGTTAAGCTCATGGAGCTTCTCCACCACAGACTCCATCACATTCTTCGACCCGGCGACGACTACACGGCTCATCTCAACGGGTCTAAGCATGCAACAACCCCATAAACTCCTTTAGTATGTATTCAACCGCCTTGTCCAGTTTTGCGCTTGCACTAGACCTCAAGGCATCGACCTTTCGCATGCCCTCGCTAATAACCGATTGCTTCTTGGCCTTAACTTCGCCCTCCGCCTTGGCGAGTTCCTTCTCGTAGAAGGCCTGTGCTTCGGATTCGGCTGTACGCACTATGTTCGCTGCTTCGGTAGTGGCATCAGCGATGCGTTTTTCCTTCTCCTGCAAGGCCTGCTGGACACTGGCCTTCGCATCCGCCTCTGCCTGCTTGATTCTCGACAAGATCTCGTGTCTCGCCATCTGATCCCTCACTACATCCATGCTGTTTTTCAAACAGCGCGCGTCGCTTGACTCGTGACAGACTGTCAATCCATCCCCATCTACGAATATAAAACCTTCGGTTTCACTCCCCTGAGGCGAGCTCAAACTCCCCATCGCTCCAGCGCACGCTCCAGCTCCTTATGGCTCTTCGCATACTCGCTCACCGGTACGCCCTTCAGCCACGCCTCGACTGCCTGCACCATCGCCCTCGCACCAGCGGTAGTGCCATCCGGATGTCCGTGTACGCCACCACCCGCCTGCACTATGCAGTCTATACCGTATCCATCCAGGTTGCCCGCCACCTTCCCGGGATGTATGCCGCCTGAAGCCACCGGGAAGACTCTTTTCAGGCCATACCACTCCCCACGAAGTGCATCCCTGCACTGGTCGTTCTCCTCAATATCGCTGGCCATCTTTCCGACGTAACTACCGGTGTGCAGGTTCGTCCCACCCGCCATCCTGACAAGCTTCGCTATAACGAGCATCGATATGCCATGCGCTCTGTCTCTGGTCATCGCACCGTGCATCGTTCTGTGCACATGTATGGGAAGATCCACACCTCTTGCGAGCGCCTCGAGCGCTGAGAATCCTGCTGTCAGAACATCGACCATGAGCATGTTCGCACCACGGTCTATCGCCCTCTCCGCCCGCTCCAGGATAGTGTCAGCGCCAGCTGTTACGTTGACTGCGTAGAACGCCCTCTTCCCGGTCTCGCTCTCGACCCTGTCGAGCTCAGCCATTACCTCCTCGACCCTTTTCTCCATCGGGCAGAAGCTCTGATCTGTGAGTGTCTCATCGTCCTTGACGAGATCGAGGCCACCCCTAACAGCCTCTCCTGCGACCTCAGCTGTCTGCCTGGGGTTCAGCCCGACCTTGGGCTTGACTATAGTGCCGACAAGAGGTCGATCGCGCACATCGATGATACTCCTAGCCTCATCTATACCGAACTTCGGGCCGCTGTGCGCCCTTATTATCGACTCTGGAAAATCGACGTCCAGAAGCCGAACCTTCTTCAGAGCCTCCAGCCCGAAGAGGTTGCCCGCGATGACGGAGAGATACTGCGGTATGTTCCCCGGCTCGAAGAGCTCCACAGGGAACTCTATCTCCACAGTATTGCCATCTATCGAGAGAACCCTGGCCGCCAGATCGCTCTCGGCTCCTCTTACCTCAGTCCACGTCCCAGTCGACTGCTCAGCAGCTATCGCCTCAGCAGCCTTCCTCATGGGAAGGTCAGTCTCGACGCGGTAGCGCGCCACAACATCTCTGTGCATCATCATCCACCTTTTCTGATGAACTGCGCCGCAGGAAGATCGCCCTTCGGGCGTCCTCGACGTTCTCCCTCAGCTCCATAAAATCCTCGAAGCACCCCATGCCCAGATCTATTGCTGTGCGGATGCTTTTATAGTTGCCGATGCAGCTCAAATCATCTCAAATCAAGAATTTGAGTGAGGAAAATAAAATAGATCCCATCTAAATAGCTTGCCCATCGGTTGCTGGCTTGGCGATTTTGGGAAAAGAATGAGTACGTTAATCAACTCACCTCCGTGACCCGAAGTCGGCAAACACACGATGCCAAACAGATTATCGCTCTACCAGTACTCGGGCGCCAAGCTGTCAAAGCAGCAGCATGATACGGCTACGGCTTTACATTCATCACCGCTACCAGTGGCGTAGTGATACAGCTCATGAAGAAGCGTCAGGGCGTCTGCACCTATATCAAGACATATAGCGACCCAGTTGCAATCAGGATGTCCAGCCGAGTAATACGTTCTTCCGTAAACATTATCGTCGCTGTCATCGGTTAAGCCCACCATTCATCTGTGAATCGAGTTCATGTGTCATCGGTTAATGCAGTTCGACGCAAGAATTGATTAATAATTTTTACATAGGTATTATCTTGAAATTAAGATTCTTGACGATTGCTATCGATCTTATCAGGCAGCATACATACGATGGCAGGAAAATTGTTAAATATTCATCATATTATATTGCATAGAAACCCTAACCGATGACAAATGGAATCGAGTTCTGTTTGCAT
>NZ_JANIHG010000068.1 GCF_024518575.1 Methanothrix sp.
TAGCTATCGATTTTTACTAGAATTGCAATTCGTATGAATTCAGCCTCTACTATCGGATTCTCAGACATTATTCAACACAGCACTGTGTTGGATAAGTCCTAAAATTCTTAACCGAATGCCATTAGGGGGTAAAGATGGAAATATAGCCAGGAATCGATGCCCAGAGATGGAATTAGGAAAAAGTTATCCAACACGGCAACTCAAAAGCAGAAAAACGTTATGGTAGGTGGGGTAGCTCCGCTACCCCTGCACCCCAGGGGTTTTACGAATACCAGTGGCTCTCCGCGTTCGATGAATAAGATCGAAATGTTTTGGCCTCACTTCGGCATGATGTGAGACCTTCGCGCAATGCAAGATAAGAGGTTCTGCATGAGAGGTACCATGATCTGGATGGAGATAGCCAGGTTCGGGAAGAAGCTTGTCGAGCAGGGGCTTACAGGCTCGCGCTTCGGCAACATATCGGTGCTGACAGACGATGGGATAGTGATAACATGCACAGGCTCCATGCTCGACGAGATCGACGAGGGGCAGGTGGTGCTCGTCGACAGGCGCAGAGAATGCGCCGATGACAGCATCGCGAGCTGTGAGACTCCGGTCCACAGAGCCATATACCGGAAAACGGATGCCAGAGCGGTGATACACACCCATTCCCCGTATGCGGTGGCGCTATCGCTCCTGGAGGATGTTGTGAGGCCGATCGACAGCGAGGGGATCGCGTTTTTAGGGGAGATGCCGGTGGTCGATGGCCCGTTCGGCACTGTGGAGCTCGCCTCTGCGGTATCAGACGCCCTGATCGATCACAGAGCATGCATCGCACGCGGCCACGGCGTCTTCGCCAGGGGAGGCGATCTGAGAGATGCATACATCACAGCCTCGATGGCCGAGCACAGCTCCAAGATAAGATACCTGGTCGTATGGAGAAGCAGCTCAACCAAAGCCTCATAGGAAATCAGGCAGAATACCCCTTCAGGGAAAGAAGGGGGTCGCCCTGAACAGCGAATCTCAGGATATAGATATAGCTCTCGAGTCGCCAGGGGCAAGCTCTGGTCTTCATGCCGGAGTATCTGAAGACAGTTCTATCCTCTTAGCCATCTCCAGCGACTCCTCGGCCTCATCAAGCCTACCCAGGGCCTTCAGGCACCCACCCCTGTTCATCCAGGCGGTCCAGTAGCCCGGATAGATCTTTATCGCCTTCTCGAAGCACAGCAGTGCCTCATCGTGTCTCTTGAGAGCGACAAGTGAGACGCCCTTGTTGTTCCATGCATAGGCATCAAATGGCTCCAGCATGATCGCCTCATCGTACGATCTGAGAGCTTCCTCGTGCCGCCCAAGGTTATCCAGAGCAGCGCCCCGATTGTTCCAGGCCCTTCTCGCATCCTGTCCCATCGGATCGAGCTCGATCGCCCTGTCGTAGCTCTTGACAGCCTCCTCATACTCACCCAGGCAGTGGTGAGCGAACCCCTTGACGATCCAGCTCCTTGAGTTGAACGGATCGAGCTCCAGTGCACGCTTGCATGCCTCCAGCGCCTCAGAATAGCGGTCGAGGTTGTTTAAAGCGGCAGCCTTCCCCCTCCAGGCCCTTGCATGCGACGGATCGAGCTCGATCGCCCTTTCAAACGCATCCAGCGCGTCTGAGTATCTTCCAAGTGCCCTCATGATGTACCTGCCACGAGCAGCCCAAAGATCCGCATTCATCAGATCGCTCTCAAAGAGACTCTGATCGCATGGCATATCATGCGCTGAACCCGCAAAGGCTCCCCCCAAGTCTTCCCTTTCATACTTCCTGACCGACTTCTCGCTCAAAACAACACCATCTCTAAAGATTCGATAATAACACCAGCGATATGCAGCTGCATGCCTGCCTCGCCGGAACACAGCATCTTACCCTGCAGAATTCAGGAATCATTCCTTGAGACGCTATGGACCCCAAAACATCCAATTCAGGTCCTGCAATATACTTTTATCGCCGCACATCTCCGCGTCTCAGACCGGACCAAAGCGGGCCTGGGTCGGCACATTGAAGCTCGCTAGATCCTTGAGCCTGTAGTCCTGAAGGAGGATGCTCTTCAGCTTCGGCGGATGAACGCTCAGAGAGATCTCCTTCGTTCTTCCGTAGCGCCCCTTGCTTATCACAACAGTGTGAAGGATGCCGAGCATATCGAGCTCGGCTATGAGATCCGTGATCCTTCTGTGTGTGAGAGAATCGGCCTCGACAAGCGGGCAGAGCTGCTTGTACATGCCATAGACTGCGCTCGTTGTTATGTTCCTGGCAGCCTGCTCCTCAAGGAGAAGTATGCTGTAAAGCACGAGCTTTGACTGCGTGGGGAGCGTCTTTATGACCTCCTCCACCCTGTCCTGCTCGATCTTGTCCCTCGCTGCCTTCACATGCTCCTCGGTGATCGTCTGGCTCCTCGCCCTCTCCGCGATCTCGCCCGCGATCCTGAGAAGGTCGAGCGCGCGGCGCGCGTCACCATGCTCCCTCGCCGCGAAGGCCGCACAGAGGGGGATGACGTCATCCCCGAGCACACCCGGCCTGAACGCCAGCTCAGCCCGCTGCTCCAGTATGTCCTGTATCTGCTCGGCGTTGTAAGGAGGGAATATGATCTCGTCCTCGCCGAGCGAGGATTTGACCCTGGGATCGAGGAACTCTGTGAACTTCAGATCGTTCGATATGCCTATGAGGCTCACCCTGGCCTGGACCAGATCGGAGTTTATCCTGGAGAGGTTGTAAAGCACATCATCGCCCTTCCTGACAAGCTTGTCGACCTCGTCGAGCATTATTACTACCACACGCTTCTTCTCATCGAGCGCGTTCCTGAACTCCGAGTAGACCTGATCGGTGGGCCAGCCGGTCATGGGGATATCCTTGTCGAAGTGCCTGGCCAGGTGTGCCAGAACCCTGTACTGGGTATCGACCACCTCGCAGTTGAGGTAGATGACCGAGCAGGCGGATCCTGCGTCCGCCTCTTCCAGCTCCTTGCCCACATACTTCGCGACGGCCGTCTTTCCTGTGCCGGTCTTTCCGTATATCAGGACGTTTGAGGGCGTCTCGCCGTGCAGGGCCGGAGCCAGGACTGATGCGAGCTCCTGTATCTGCTCCTCCCTGTGGGGCAGCTCCTTTGGGGTGTAGGTGGGACGCAAGACGTCCCGCGACCTGAATATGCCTCCCTGTCCAACAAAGCTGGCAAATAACCCGCTAGAAGTGGTCACGAGAACTCCCTCGAACAATTCACTCTTCGCACGGATGGTATTAAGAGTTATGGTTATCTCCCCTTCGTTTCCAGTGGAAGGTGGCCGACCCCTTTATTTCCAGTGGAGACGACCACGAAACCCAACAGGAGGCTAATCTCCTGCGAGGTCAGAATGCTGTTGATCTCAATTGTGGATGTGCGCTAGCAAGACAAGATCTTCACCGATTCAACCACGCCAGTCAGGCATGCCCAGCTACACCTCTCCCCGCCATATGCACTTGCTTGGGGTTTGCAACGACCTGCTATCACCCCACAGCCCGCTCTTATCGCCGCTACCTGTC
>NZ_JANIHG010000034.1 GCF_024518575.1 Methanothrix sp.
GTTTCAATCCTTGTTTTCCTGGAACTCGCTCTTCGACAGCGGGGATTTTTCGTCTTTTTTGGCAGATCTCTCTTCTGAGGGGTTCATTTTTGGGGGTTCCATGGCATGAGTGGAATTTATCGAATCCTTTATAAATTCATTCCGCCCCGGCATTTCGTCTCTGTTTTTCTGGAACTTGCTCTTAAACATAACAACAGCGCCAAACCCTCTTGACACAGATTTCCCCAGCCCCATGAGATCTGGAATGTGAAAGTTCGTCAGAAACTCACATCGTATGCCGGTAACCATTACCCCCTTTAAAGTGCAGATCTCCTCTCGTACCCTGCCAATATCGAGACGGATCTGCTCATCCACCGTGTATCCGAGACCTTTCGCAGCAGATAGTATATTCCCAACCAGGACCCTCCTCAAAAGCTCCCTCCGCTCATACCAGGAAGCAGCATCCAAATAACACCTGTAGTTCTCCTCGTTGAGGGCCAGCCAGGGTGTGACAAATCTGTAGGCATGGAGCTCTCCAGCACACCCAAACCTCTCCCTTCTCAGAGAGATATGCCGCTCGACAACAGAATAACTCCGATCACCAAGCCGTATCTCGCCGAACTTATCGTATAGATCCTTAAGAACATCCACACCCTCGTTTATCCCCATGATGACCGGCACCCCCCTTATTATCTTGTACTGTATGAGCGGGTACCTGTAGACCAGCCTGTCAGTGAAATGATGATGCAGCAGCATGTGCTCGTTGAAGCTCGTGGCGAAGAAGCCGCGCAGCTTCGCCGCATCCTCTCTAACCCGCGAATCAGAACGCAGCATCAGCCGCAGAATCCTCAGCTCCATGGCACCTCAGATTATCATCGACCCCTCACCGGCATCATCCACCCTGAAGCCGGTCTCGGGATCGTAGTAGTTGGTGAGCTCGTCCATCGATATGTATCCAATGCCTTGATCATCTGTGACAAGATTTGCAGCGATCCTCTTCGGGAGAGAGATCACGTAATCGCTCAGCTCATTCCTTATGCTCAGATACCTCCTTCTCCGCTCCCATATATCCCTCTCAGATCTGAGAGCTCTGTACATCTGCCAGACCTCAGATGCCCTTAAATCCACCTCCACAAAGACATCCACCCTGGGCTCATCCTCCTCTATCAGCCTGAACCTCTTCCCGAGATCCTCGAACGCCAGCCCGGATATCATGCTCATGCACTTCCTAGAGGTCACATCGCTCATGCCACTCCTCACGGCCTTGAAGTACCTCCTGTTCAGCTCCAAGATCTCCCTCTCCTCTATGCATTTCCCGCACGACCTCAGCATGTCAAGGGTTTTTGAAATCAGAAAACCGTCGTAGATGTATCTGCACAGCTCCCTCCGCTCATCCCTCAGCATGACAATTGATACCCGCCCTCTCTCCTTCGAGAGGTTCCTGTTGCACCTCCCAGCGACCTGGTTTATCGAGTCCAGGGGTGCGAGATCCCTGAAAACAATGTCAGCATCGATATCAACACCAGCCTCTATGAGCTGCGTGCTCACGATGACCTTCCTGCAGCCTCCATCCCTTCTCTCCCTGATCCTCCGTATCCGATCCATCCGGTCCCTGGGCACAACGTGTGTTGAGAGGTAGAAGAGCTCTGTCTCCTCCAGGTCGAGCGATTTTATGGCTCTGTAAACATTCCTGGCGGAGCGTATCGTGTTGAGGACGACCAGGAGATCCTTCTCCGGGCTATCGTGAAGCTCTCTTGCAAGGAGCCCCACGAAATCCTCCAGGCTCATTGGAGCATCGATCATTGGGTGCAGCTCAACCCTGTTGAGCGCCCTGAAGTACCGCTCCTTATCACTCACAGCCTCCCTGATCTCGCCGTCTTCCTCGTTGAAGATCAGCGGCTGGGTCGCGGTGACGAGTATCAGATAGCTGTTGAACCTCTCGCAGAGCATCCTCATAGCATCATGTATCAGAAGCCAGTATCTGTGAGGTACCGCCTGGACCTCGTCAAGTATTACTATCGAGTTTACAAGCCTGCTGAACTTTCGCAGCCTTCTGTTTTTGTTCGAGAATATCGTGTGAAACAGCTGCCAGAACGTCGTCACCACGATCTCCGAGTTCCATCCCTCCATCAGCAGAAGGCTCACGTCAGGCTCGTACTCCTCATCCCCTCTCGTGTATGCGATATCGGAGAGGTGGTGGTGCTTCAGAAGCACACTTGAGTCGGCTCTGATGCCCGCACACTCCAGCACATCCTCAAAGACATCGCATGTCTGGTCGATTATGCTCAGAAACGGCAGCGCATACACAATCCTGGGCATGATCCCGTATTCGTTCATCAGCCTGCTCCGGAGCCGCAGCGCCATCGCCAGGGATGTCAGCGTCTTGCCTGTGCCTGTGGGCACGTTCAGCGATATGATCCTCTCATTCATATCCCATCCTGAGATCCGATCGACAGCATCACGGTATATCTCGTTCCTCATTCCGTTGATGCCATCGCTGCTCTCAGAGAACCCACGCGCCTCCCGGTATCTGTCCACCAGATCGCAGGGGATCTCCACCCTGCGCAGATCCACGCCCTCCAGCCCTGCATCCGTCTTGTCGGCATCCAGCAGCGCGGAATAGAGGAGCTGGGCAACAAAGTACATCAGCATGTCGTCTTTTTTGCCGATATCCCTGAGAAGCCGCTTCTCATGCCTCAAATCCTTCAGGGCCTCCCCGGGGATGTGGCCCACCAGAGAATCAAAATCTCCCCCAGCCACATCGCCGAGAAGAGCTCTGAATATCTGCTGGCATTCATTTCTCTCAAGCCTGGAGAGCTGCTCCTCAACAACAGACAGTATCCTCTCCCTCTCAGCGTAGATCTCTGATATCTCGTCCAGCGCATTCGCCAGATCCCCGTGATGGCGCTTCACCGCGATGAATGAGACCACGGGAAGTGTGCCGGACATCTCGCATCTTCTCTTCCTCAGATGCTCCCTGACAGCCGCGTACGTGAAGAGCGATGAGAGAAGGCCATGCTTTGTGGTATCCCTCGACCTCAGAGCCCTTTTTCTCCGTTCATCAGTCTCCATCAGGTACTCCTGGAAGAACTCAGTCGCCTTTCCCAGATCGTGGGTCGCCCCGATGATGTATGCGACCTCCGCCAGGATCTCCGCGTTTTCGAGGTTCCGCGCGCTCTCAGCCACGGTCCTTCTGCACATCTCCCCGACATTTCTGAGATGATCCACCAGAAGCTTATCGGGATGGGATCTGAGTTTAAATGAAAACGATCCGCTCCCCATTATCCAGCTCCCACGCATCCCTTGTTCTGGCCCTGATGCTCCTGCCGTTCCTCTCGTAGAGTATCTCGCTGTAATCCTTGACCTCCCGTCCCTCACCCATCACACACGGCATGACCTCCGAGAAGTACTCCCTGCCCTCCTCGAACTCCGGCGACCCTAAAATGCATCTCAGAGGCACAACGCTGTTTATCTCCTGGCATTCATCACCGCATCTCCTCATTCCCAGCTCGCCGACGAGCTTGAAGTTGCAGACCAGCTGGCTCAGACCCAGGCATGGCGTGTAAACACACCTGTGCTCCTCCAGCATATCCTTTAGATCCCGGAAGAATCGTTCGTCAGAGTGCCTGAGGTATATCCTGTACCTCGGGTCCTTCAGAAACTCAAACCTGATCTGTGTCCTGTTTTTGATCTCATTCATGCTGTTCTTGGTGTCTATCAGGTTCTCGCCTATACGCACCTTCTTCACAGGCTCCAGGATCCTGCATCCGATGCTTGCGTGCTCCCTGAAAAAGTACCTGAAGTACTCCTCCTTGCCCAGCCCTGCTATGGCCCCTATGATTCCCGATATCGCTGTCCTGGGTGGAAATGAGTACGTGAGGGGAGAGCTGGTCGTGTAGATCTTCCTGAAGTGTGCGTAGTCCCCCCACACATCGAAGACCAAGACGCTATCCTGCATCGAAGACCTTCTAGAACGCAATCGGCTTTACGTCTATGCCAGTTGCATCCTTCAGCTTCTCCATTGAGAACTCGGAGCCGTCCTTGATGAACCTGAGCCGTCTGTCGAAGCAGAGCTCCAGATCCCTGATCGAGTCCTTCTCAGACCTGAGCCTGCTCACGAGCTCGGAGATGTCGAGGAGGAAATCCTCGGGACCTCTGATCGCCTCGTGCTGGATCTCCGATGCCAGCTTTATCATCCTGTCCAGATCACCGATGTGGTAGTTCTCCTTGCTGTAGTTGACCTTGAGCAACAGCCTCGGCACCTGACCTGCCTTCGTTCTCGATATCAAGCTCTTCGTCCCGTTCCACATGCCCTCAAGAAGTAGCCGCACATCCTCCTCTGTGAGGCCTGTATGCTTTGCAGCATTCTCATTTATTATGCCGTAGAAGAGTATCAGCGAGTACGGCAGGACATACTCCTCGCGGAACGTCGCATGTTTAGTGCCCTCTCCCGAGGCGAATGCTCCTGTGCCCTTTATGTGCTTCAGTGCTACCCTGTGGAGCGAGCGCCCCATCTTGAACTGCACCGGGCCCGTGTAGGTTATCGAATCCCCTTTGGATGATCCCTCACCCTCCTCTTTTTGACGCTTCTGTTTTCGTCTCTCCAGCGGAATCACACCACCAAAAAGCCTTATGTCTATACACTCGCTCAGAATCCTCTCTGAATCCTCTCCAAAATCCTTGGCCCGCCTCTTTCCATCCTGGATGTACCCGTTCTCCTCATCGTAGACTATCTCCCTCACGAATATCTCGAGCCCTTTGAAGTCGTGGAGGTAATCCCTTATGGTCCTCTTGAGCCGCACATCAGTTACCAGGTTCACTCCCGTCTCCTCATCCACACGCGGCTTGTTCTCGTCTATTGGATCACCATTTGGATTCCCATCTCTTATATCGTAGATGAAGAGCAGCTCAGAGCGATTTTTAACAGTGCTCATGCCGTTCCCTCCATATCCTCAATGTCCCTCGCTTCCTCCTTCCCCGCACTGAAGATCTTGTGCAGGTCCATGCCGAGCACGAAGTAGAAGCTCAGCTCATCGTCCGTTTCCTTCCACCTCTGCCCTGAAAGAACGAAATGCTTCGCGATCAGCTCCTCAAGCTCCCTGTAATAGTTCTTGTCGTACTCCTCCAGCTTGTTCTGTATCTCCGGAAGGAGCCTCTTGATAAGAGACTCGTTCATCTTGAGACCATGCAGCTTGTTGTAGAACGGCCTTGCCCTCTTCTCCCTCAACTGGATGTTCAGAAGCTTCTGCGCGAGCACCCCTTCCAGAAACGCCGCCTTCTTCGCATCGCTGTCGAAGAAACCTCTGTTCGCCTCGAAGAACCTCTCGACCCTCTCCTCCAGAGGGAGATGCTCAAGATCCTCTCTCTTGAGAACAAATCCAGACATATCGCTTACCTCAAGATCCTTTAGAAGGTTCAGATCCTTCAGATAATGAAGGAGCAGAAATCCGTTGAGCGTGTTCATCCGTGTTGGTTTCTCATGGACAAAATCATCTCTGACCCTCTTCATTATGAAGGAGATCAAAAGATGGCGATCCACATACCTTCCCACGAATATCCTGTTGACGATCTCCAGGAACATCTTGTCATGGGTCACGTTGCCCGATTCCCTGGGAAAGAATCGTCTCAGGACACCGAAATCAAATCGCACTCCCATATTCCCATTGAAGAGCATCTCATTGTATATGCTGAAAGCCCGCTCGACATTCTCCTTGGCCTCGAAGAGCCTTCTCAGCCTGGATGGGAGAATGCCATCGATGTGAAGAAGTATCCTGTATGCGGAATTGTCCTTTTTATAAAACAGCAAGCTGTTGCTGAAAAAGTCCTCCTGATCCTTTACCATATCCAGGATCTCGTCCTCGTCATCTGTTATGCGGTTCCTGGTCTCGCGTCTCATCTTCAGATCTCTCTTCATCCCGCTGAGAATGCTCAGGATCTCCTGGTAGTCGTTGCCGATGATGAGCTTGGGTATGAGAATGTACCTGAAGCCATAGAAGCTGAAGTCCAGGTTCTCCTCGACATACTTCTTTCCAGCCTCGAGATTTATCGCGCACTCGAAGCAGACTGGCGTGTTCTTCCAGGCATCCGGTTGCCTGAACCCTCCCGCTACGAATCCTGGCTTGTCGAAGGTGTGGAATGCCCAGGGTATTGCATATGCGTAAACCTCATCCTTCAGCTCATTGCAGACAGAGCAGAGCGCGTTCGTTCCCCTGGACTCGCCACCGTACTTCACGAAGAAGCGATCACAACTCTTTCTGAGGAGAATGTCTCTGAATACCTGGTAGTCCGCAAGGTATCTCATCTCACCGTCCTTCAAAAATCCTAGGGTTATTATGCAGTTCTCCCTCTGCTTGAGATGCGATCGTTTCTCCTTTAGCTCCTCCAAGATTTTATCTTTGTTTGAGAATATCACGCCCTTTATATTTTCCAGAACGGCCCTCTCTTCCCCGCTCAGATCTGAAGAATCAATGCCATCAAACCATCTCAGAAACTTCTTCTCGAATGTCGTCTTTATATCCTTCGCAATCTTGCATGTCGGGGTGGCATCGGTGGCATTCCCCTTCTTTCCCTTGTAGAGGTACCTTCTGTAATCCTTGAGCTCCTGCAGCTCCACGCCCCTGTAAGAGAAATCTCCGTCCCTCTCCTCGAGTGTAACAACAAGAGCATGTTTGTATCCGCCATTGATGTTTGGGTTCTCCACGAGAGCATCCAACGTATCCCCGGACCCGCTCTGAGCATGCTCACCAATTCTTGACACGGCCTCTATCACATGGATCACCATGCTTCAGTCACATATGTTTCTGTAAGTGCAATCAACACACCTGGCCTTATGTTTCGTCCCTTCTGGATAGTATCCGTACTGAACTGTTATAAGTATCTCGTTTACGGTATCGATAGCAGCATCATAATCTTTTTGGTGGAAGTTTACCTCCTCAACGTGGTGATTGCTGCGGGTGTAGCATATGAATCCCCGATTCACAGGGACGCCAAAATGCTCCATTATTAGCAGCCCGTAAAGAGCGAGCTGGTACTTGTGCGTTCTGTGAACCACATCGCTGTACTCTGCATACTTGTAATCCATGGGAGCAGCTGTGCCGTCATCAAGAAACAGCACCTCATCCACCTCCCCTTTTATC
Organism: Methanothrix sp.; assembly: GCF_024518575.1. GTDB lineage: Archaea > Halobacteriota > Methanosarcinia > Methanotrichales > Methanotrichaceae > Methanothrix_B. Next base: position 7,116 of record NZ_JANIHG010000034.1, read on the forward strand.
CGGTACCTGCGGGAGGTCAGATACACAGAGACCTCCTTTCTAACACACCTGAGCCTCTTTCTCACATAGCTGGTGTTGACCTTCTCGCGGCTCTCGTGAAGCTCCCTGCCCCTCAGAACCTTGTAGTACCTCTCCTCCCTCTGTGGGATGTTGAGACAGTGCATGAAGAATATGAACCTGGGGCAGAAGAGGTACTCGATAACATCTGAGACTGTTATGAGCACATCCCGATCGGGCGATTCCTCGATATCAGCAGCCTCCTAGAAGAACTTGGTCACTGTCATTCCGCTCACAAGATCGCGATCAAACCCCGTCCCGATCAGCTTTATCTTATCGAAGCAGTCCTCACACATCGGGAAGACATACACTGAGTCAGAGTCCTCTATGACAGACTCGCACTCGAGGGCTAGAGAATCAGACTCGTTCCTGTTCAGATCTCCTAGAAAGGCACTCTTCTGAACGCGGTACAAACCGTAGTTCTTGCACATCTTTGCGACCCTGCTTCTTCTCCTGTTATCCGATATGTCATATATCACCCAGACAAGCATCATCCCCCTCCGCCGAGCAAGTATCGGACTCTGACTCGATGACATTTAGGTCATCTGTGACCTCTTCCATATCACCCCGTATGAGCTTGTTCGCTATCCTGTGACACTCCATCTGGATGGTGTTTCTCACCTTGACCTTGCGACCTCGGTACTCAACAGTCTCATCGAGCGCTCTGTTTATCACATCGATTAGAGCTGCCCTCCCCTCCCTGCTTAGAACAACCCCCTGCTCGACCGGCTCGAAGAACTCATCCCTAACCATCCGCCTTGTGAACATGTGCACAACAGGCTCTTCGATGTATATCCTGAACATCTCTATTATATCGAAGACCAGGGACCTCTTGTTGTACGAGTCTGTATGTAGGAACCCGGCATACGGGTCAAGCCCTGCGATTATGCACGACTTCTCCACAATCGAGTAGAGCATGCCATACCCGTAGTTCAGCATCGCATTGAACTCATCCCTGGCTGGATCCCTGCTCCTTCCAGCGAACCTGTACCCCTCAGGCATTATCAGAGAGATAGCCTGGAAGTATGCCCTGGATGCCCGCCCCTCCAGCCCGAGAATCTCCTGTCTTCTCGCCTCGACAGTGCCGCGAAGCCTGAGCATCTCCTCGAGAGATATCGATATCTCATCTATGTAACCTTCCAGCTCCCCCCTTCTCTCCTCCCGCGACTTTTTGAGCTTTTTCAGAAATCCTATCTGGTTCTCAAGTTTGCGTGCACACCATTCCCTGACAAACGCCAGCGCCTCCGGCCTGCCGTATATCTCAAGCTGCCTTCTCCTGATCAGGGTTGTGCTTCCCAGTTTCGGGTGCCAGATCCTGGCATAAGGATCGCCCCTGGAATCGAGAAAAACAATATCTATATTATTATCTATCGCAAGCTTGATCGCATCCGTTGTTATGTATGCAGCTGTTGCAATCAGAATGCTGCTGATCTTTTTGGCTGCTACCTCCAGGCTTCTGTCCTCTATCTTTACGACAAAGCACTCCCCGCTCTTCCGTATGTACGATCCGTATGAGTTCACAACAAGCTGCATCCAGATCGATCCTTCATAAAATTAAGTTATGAACTGTTTTATGACTTTATTACATGTATCTCAAATGTTAGGCCTGCTCTGCGCATTTTTCATATCATAAATCTTCATAACATTTAAGAAAACATCTCAAATATCTATAAATCTTTTTCTCTGGGACTCTCCTTCGGAGGCTTCGATGATGAACGCCCCTGTGACAAAAGACGATGTATTTGAGGCGATAGACAAGTATAACGTGAGATTTGTCAGGATATGGTTTACCGATATCCTGGGCATCCCGAAGAGTTTTGCCATCAACACCAACCAGCTGGACGGCGCATTCTCAGAGGGGATGGGCTTTGACGGATCATCGGTGAGAGGTTTCGCCAGGATATATGAGTCGGATCTGATCGCCAAGCCGGATCCATCGACCTTCAGAATCGTCCCGTGGCGCCAGCAGGAGAATGCTGTGGCGAGGATGTTCTGCGACATTCTGAATCCTGATGGCACCCCGTACGAGGGCGATCCGAGATACGTCCTCAAGAGGAACCTCTCCCGTCTCAGGGAAAAGGGCTACCAGTTCATGGTCGGACCTGAGCTGGAGTTCTTTTACTTCAAGAACGAGAATTCGACTGAGATACTCGATACAGGAGGCTACTTCGATCTGACGACTCTTGATGTGGCATCCGATCTCAGGAGAGATACAATCCTGGCGCTTGATGCGATGGGCATAGACGTCGAGTACAGCCATCATGAAGTAGCGCCGTCACAGCACGAGATCGATTTGAGGTATGCTGATGCATTGACAATGGCTGACAATGTTATAACATACAAGATAACAGTCAAGGAGATCGCCAGGAAGTATGGATGCTATGCGAGCTTCATGCCAAAGCCGATATTCGGAGTGAACGGAAGCGGGATGCATGTCCACCAGTCGCTCTTCCAGGGGAAGAGGAACATAATGTTCGATGCTGCTGATGAGTATCATCTCTCAGACGAGGCGAAGTGGTACATCGCAGGACTGCTCAGGCATGCGCCTGAGATAACAGCGGTGACGAACCAGTGGGTCAACTCCTACAAGAGGCTCGTCCCCGGATACGAGGCCCCTGTCTACATCAGCTGGGCGAGGAGGAACAGGTCTGCTCTCGTCAGAGTGCCGATGTACAAGCCTGGCAAGGAGGCGGCCACAAGGCTTGAGTACAGGAGCCCTGATCCCGCAGCAAATCCATACCTTGCGTTCTCGGTGATGCTCGTCGCCGGCCTTGCGGGCATCGCAAACAAGTATGAGCTGCCACCGCCGCAGGAGCGCGATATATATCATATGAGTGATGAGGAGAGGAGAGCAGTGGGCATAAACTCCCTTCCGGGAAGCCTCAACGAGGCAATACAGCTCGCTGAGCGGAGCTATATCGTACGTGAGGCTCTGGGAGATCACGTCTTCGAGAACTTCATAGCGATCAAGAAGGCGGAGTGGGACGAGTACCGGACAGATGTCAGCCAGTGGGAGCGGGAGAGGTACCTGCCTCTCCTTTAACACATTTTTGTGCGCTTCTTCCTGCAATGCCAGAGATCCGCCTCTTCAAACCACGCCCCTTCAGATTGAAGGAGCTCGGCTCAAGACGACCAGCCACCTTGGATACTGACGGGCGTCTCACCTTTGCAGTCGATGATACCCTCGATGGGTGCTGCGTTGAATAATTAAGAGCTCTAAGGTCGAGAGCTATCGATTTTTACTAGAATTGCAATTCGTATGAATCCAGCCTCTGCTATCGGATTCTCAACATTATTCAACACAGCATCGATGGGGAATGATTGATATACTGTGAGTGAATCTACCACGCTACGGCGTGGCAGCTCACGCTGTATCAAATCATCAGGGTAGTAACATGGCATTCTGGCAACCTAAATTGGAGCTCATGGAGAGGTCTGAGCTGGAGGAACTCCAGCTGCGCAGGCTCAGGAAGACCGTGGAGCAGGTTTACAGGAACGTTCCATTCTATCACAGAAAAATGAACGAGATGGGCATCACTCCCCATGATATAAACAGCTTGAGGGATGTCGAGAAGCTTCCAATGACCCGCAAGACGGACCTGAGGGATAACTATCCCTTCGGTCTCTTCGCTGTTCCAAGAGAGGAGATCGTGAGAGTGCACGCCTCCTCCGGAACCACTGGAAAGCCCACAGTTGTCGGATACACAAAGAACGATATAGAGACATGGTCTGACCTGATGGCCAGGGACTTCGTCATGGTCGGCGTGACCAGAGATGACATATTCCAGAACGCAGTCAACTACGGGTTCTTCACAGGCGGGCTCGGCGTACACTACGGCATAGAGCGCATGGGCGCGATGGCGGTTCCCTCCGGAACAGGCAACACCGAGAGGCAGCTCGAGATCATGGCGGATTTCGGGGTGACAGTGATACACTGCACACCATCGTATGCGTTATACCTGGCGGAGACTGCGAAGGCGAAGGGGATCATGGACAAGCTGAAGCTCAGGATAGGCTGCTTCGGAGCTGAGCCATGGTCTGATGAGGCGCGCCAGGAGCTCGAGGAGGCGTTCGGCATCAAGGCCTACGACTCATACGGCCTCTCAGAGATGTTCGGGCCGGGCGTAGCCTTCGAGTGTCAGGAGCAGAACGGGCTTCACATATGGGAGGATCACTTCCTCGTGGAGATTCTTGATAGGGATGGAAACCCCTGCGCTCCGGGCGAACGCGGCGAGCTTGTGCTCACATCCCTGACCAAAGAGGCCATGCCACTGATAAGGTACAGGACCGGGGATGTGACGTATCTTCTGGAGGACGGCTGCAGCTGCGGGCGCACGAGCCGGAAGCTTCACAGGTTCCTGGGGAGAGCTGACGATATGCTCGTGGTGAGGGGCATAAACGTCTTCCCGAGCCAGATAGAGGATGTGCTTCTCTCGATACCCGAGATCGGGGATTACTTCCAGGTCATAGTCGACAGAAAGCATCACGGTCTGGATGAGCTCACGATCCAGGTCGAGATGAAGGACGAGGCATTCACAGGGGAGCTGGCAGATCTAGCTCGTCTCCAGAAGAAGGTCGAGGAGAGGCTCAAGGCAGTGCTCAACATCCGGAGCAAGGTTGAGCTCGTCGAGAAGGGCACGATCCCAAGAACTGCAGGCAAATCGAAGAAGATTGTGGATCTGAGAAAGATCTGAAATACCTCAGATCATATATTTCAAAACTGGAATCTGACCGGCCACGCCTCTCTCCGCGGCCAGCGTCCAGAACACACGTTTGTGGTTCAGCCCTTACCGGCGAAGCAGAGATCCGAATCATATCGACTTCGGTATCTCTGTGAGAAGCGCGTATATGATAAAGCCTATCATGCCGATCAGGAAAATCCCTGTGATCGATACCTTCCCGATCATCATGAACTCCTCCCTGGTCGGCTTCCTTGCGAGCTTCAGAACACGTATGTACTCGCCCAGGTCCATGGATGGGGCCTCGATGCCGATATCATCGAGCATCTCTGTGAGATCGCTCTTCGTGTCCCTGCCCTTCTTCTCAGCCCTCTTCTCAGACCTGCCAACACCCAGCTTCCCTTTCAGCTGGTCCATCTTCGTCTCTGCTGCCTTCATTCCCTGTGGCGAATGCAATACGATCTAAAAAAGGTTTCGGAGGCAGAGCAGAGCTCCTCTGGCTGGATGAATTGAGAGCAGCTGAGAGATTTTGATGTTCAGATCCCCATCGCTTGCCCCCTGGTTCCCATCAAGGCATCATTACCGCAGGATTCATTACTGATACAATCCCACAGCTTCAACATGAGAGCATCCCGATCTGTTATAGCGCTTCTCATCGTGCTTTCAGCGGTCGCCCTCTCGCAGAATGCATCATCAGAGCCTGTGGTCAGGGAGCTTGGCCCCTTCCGGGTATCGTTTGATCTTAACACCAGCATCCCGTACACTGTTGTCGTTGATGAACCTGTGAGGAGCCTCCTTAAGGGCAGAAGCTACATCACATACGGTCTTGGTGTGAAGGGCGAGGACAGCTCGATATGGATATTCATCACAGACTACGGCAAGATCCTGGAGGTGCCGCTTGACAACGACTGGAAGCTCGTTAACGATTTTCTCACCGAGCAGGGATGCAGCCGCATAAACATCACGGAGACTGTTATCGATGGTACCGTGGGTGCTCTCGGCGGCGGGGTCCTCCCATCAGACAAAATAATATTCTGCGCGAGCTACGCGCCTGAGGGCGTCTTCGTCCAGGGAAAGCATCTGGTCACAACGAACTGCAGGCTTTTCTCCACCTTCCCGGCGGATGAGACAGTGAGCCTGCTTGAGAGCATACATGTTGAGAGGAGGGTCTAACGCCAGGGAAGATGAGGATGGTCAGCTTAAGATGCATGCTGCGCAGACCGGCTATGATATCTCCTGATGCGGCGGGTTTCCGTATTTTTGTTAAAGCGTGCCGTGTTGGATGATGTCTGAGGATCCGAGAGCAGAGGCTGAATTCATGCAGATTAAAACTCTGGCAAAAATCGATAGCATACGAACCCAGAGCTATTTGTTATTCAACACAGCATTAAAGCGCAAAATGAGGGACGTCGTGCTTTCACATCTGTGCACAAAGCCGTCGATATTTGCAAAACATTTAATTTGTTCTGATGCACACTGTGTGATGCATGTCTGCATCCGTCAACAGGCGCATCCTGATTGCGGCCTCTGCGTTTGCGCTTCTCATAGCAGCACACCTGATTGTGATAGCGGCATTTCGAGATGCTGACGTGTTTCTTCTCGTGGAGGATTCTATATTCGTGATGGCCTCCGCCATTACGGTTTTCTGCTTCCTCCACGCATTCAAATGCTCCACAAGCATGGCGAGGGCTGCCTGGCTGGCGATGCTTATTGCCATGGTTCTCAACACCGCGGGAGAGCTGGCATGGCTTCTGATGGAGGTATTTCTCAGAACAGAACCTTTCCCATCCGTGGCTGATATCGGATATCTCGCTTTTTACCCGTTCTTTGCAGCTGGCATCTTCCTGCTCCCATCTGTGCCGCTTTCGGCGAACGAGAGGGTCAGGCTGCTGCTGGATGAATGTATAGCTCTTGTGGCGTCTCTTCTGATCCTCTGGATCTACATCCTGCCTGAGCTGTATGAAGAGGATCCTGTGGTCACGTTCGTATCGATCGCCTATGTGCTCATGGACCTTCTGCTGATCATCGCGCTGATGGACGTGCTCTTTAGAGAGCATGCGACGCCTGAGGGCTGGCCGGCTATCCTTCTGGTCCTCGGAATGGGTGTCATGATAATCACAGATCTGGGCTATGCCTATCAGGAGATTCAGGGGACATACGTCTCGGGGAGCATGATCGACACCGGCTGGCTTGTGGCTTACATGCTGATTGGCATCGCCCCTCTGCTCTGGGTTCGCCCTCCTTCATGGAGCCCAGTCAGCCTCAGGAGGATCTCCTACTACGTACCTGTCGTCTGGCTCGGCCTCGCGATCATCCTCGTGCTCATCAAGGGGCAGGACTCGGTATCGAATGCAGCAGCTCTGGCAGCATCCATATCCGGCATAATCTGCCTTATGCTGCTGCGCGAGAGGCAATCTGTGAGGACGATGAGCGATATGCTCAAGGACCTGCGGGAGGAGGCTGAGCGGCGGGCCGCCGCGGAGAATAGCCTTGCAGAGGCCAAAAACCTCCTGGAGAGCATACTGACCCAGGCGCAGTGCGGCATCCTTGTTGTCGATGCTGATGGAAAAATACTGTTCAGCAACGATACAGCAAGGCGGATACTGGGGAAGGGCCCTGGCGAGACTGTGGAGCTGAGATTGCTCAATCAGGAGGGTGGGAATGAGTGGGATCTCTGCATCTCAGGGGCTCTCACAGGAGAGATCTCAGAGTGCAGAGAGGAGCGCGTGGTTGTTGATGGCAAATCAATCGATCTCCTAGTCAACTCCGCGCCCCTGAGGAAGAGCACCGGAGAGATCATGGGCGCTGTGGTCTCCTTTATGGACATCACCGAGAGAAAGAGGCTGGAGGAGGAGCTCAGAAGGTACACAACAGATCTCGAGAGGATTGTTGAGGAGAGAACAAGAGAGATAGAGAGGAAGAACGCGGAGATGGAGAGTTTTGTCTACACGGTCTCACACGATCTCAGATCGCCTCTGATAACGATACTCGGATTTCTCGGGTACCTCAGGGAGGATCTGAGGGCGGGCCAGAGCGATAAGGTCGAGAGCGATATTCAGTTCATAGAGAACTCCGTGCTCAAAATGGACAGGCTCCTCACAAACACCCTGGAGCTGAGCAGGGTCGGGAGGGTGATCAATCCGCCAGAGGATGTGCTGTTCTCTGATATCGTGAAGGAAGTGCTCTCAGAGATGAACGCGAAGCTCAACGGTGTCGAGGTCATCGTCGCTGATGAGATGCCCGTTGTGCACGTCGACAGGATGCGTATCGGGGAGATGCTCGCGAATCTCATAGACAACAGCATCAAGTACACAAAGGGTGTGGATCATCCGAGGATAGAGATAGGGTGGCGTGATGGTCCAGAGGGCGCGGTCTTCTTCGTGAAAGACAACGGCACTGGCATAGACCCGATGTACCACGATAAGGTATTCGAGCTCTTTTACAAGATAGACCGCAGCACTCCAGGCACTGGAGCAGGCCTCGCGATAGCAAAGAAGATCGTTGAGGTTCACGGCGGGAAGATCTGGATAGAGTCTGAGGTCGGGAAGGGCTGCACCGTCTGCTTCACCCTTCCGGTCAGGCGCGATGCGAAATCATGAGTGCTCATATGGCGTTTTGATTGAAATCGACGCTATCTTATGAGATCGAGCAGCGCCTCTGCTGCTTTCCTGGGGCTGCTGCTCTCGTACACAGACCTCCCCACAATCGCGTAATCCGCGCCTGCCTCGATTGCATCTCTTAGCGAGCCGCCCTGCGCCCCAACCCCTGGGGAGATTATCGTGAGGTCGCCTGCAATTCTTTTGAGCGTTCTTATCCGCTCAGGCCTGGTGGCAGGCGCCACTATTCCCGAGGCACCAACGTCCAGAGCGAGAATGGCCAGCCGCTCAGCGATCGGAGACATGAACTCAAGCGCGCCCGGATGGCTCATCTCAGCAACCGCGTACAGCTCGCCGTTATACCTCCTGGCCACATCCACGCAGGCCTCCAGGCTGTCCCGGCCGGTGAACGCGTGCGCTATTACCCCCTGAGCGCCCGCGCTGAAGAGGCGATCGCATATCAGGCGGTTTGTGTTTGGGATATCCGCGATCTTGAGGTCCGCTATGACGGGCGCGATGCTGGACAGATCCTTTATGACAGAGAGTCCTGCCGAGAGTATCAGTGGATACCCAACCTTGATCGCATCGAAGATCCCCTCTGTCTCTGAGGCTATGCTGTACGCCTCATCCCCTGATCCCACATCCAGCGCGAGAATGAGTCTGCTGTTCTTCTTCAT
>NZ_JANIHG010000071.1 GCF_024518575.1 Methanothrix sp.
GATTACGATCACATCATTCTCCTCACAGAGCGCCCGGGCGATGTTCGAGCCTATGAATCCGGCGCCGCCTGTTACAACTATTCGATTGTTCTGAAACGACATACTTACTACCTCAATATCTTGCGACCTCTTATCTGCCTGATTGCGGCCTGAATTTGCCCCTGAGAACTGCTCACTCCACAGAATCACATCCCCTCTGGCGCGCCCTTTGCTTCTTGAAGATCTCTCTGAAATAAGCGTTCAGCACGCACACATCATCCTGAGGACCTATCTGCTCGAAGAGATCGCATGGCGATCCCCTGTAGCATTCCATCTCGTGTATCCTGCACACAGCCATTCCATCTGCAAATGTTAGATGAGGGCATGGCTCTCCAGATCTCTTGAATACGACAGGCATCCTGTGAGATGTATCGAGAGTGCCATCAGGCCTTATCGCGTCCGGGTTCGGAATAGCAACGTCAAGGTGGATGCAGCAGCATCCGCATCTCAGGCATATCATAGGACCTCCTGGGGTTAGCGGAGAGCCGCTCCCCAGGGCGAAATGGTTTGGTCTCATCCTTATCAGGTTCTTCAGGATTCGCATTATGAAATGTGTTTTATACCATCTTCGAGATCACCGATGCTATGAGCTTTGCCGGAGCTCTCGGCGCGAGCCATCTTAAGAAGCTCCTGTAGCTGAGGCCATGCGCGTGTATGTCTATGTACCTCTCCAGGAGAGATCTGTCGTCCATGAACATGTTGAAGAGCTGATCGGGAAAGCGGTGCATGATCCGGGCGAGAAGAAATGACGCTCTGAGATCGTCTCCGAACTCGTTTTTGCATCTTCTTTGATACTCCACGATATCGCATCCTTCGGTGAGATGCTCAGAGGCGACCTCTGCAGCGATCTGGCCGGACCTCAAAGCATATGCGATCCCCTCTCCTGTGAAGGGATCCACCATGCCAGCCGAGTCGCCGCAGAGCATTGTTCTCCTGCCTGCAATATATCCGGATGGCCCTGAGAGAGGTATCGTATGGCCATGGATCTTGCCGCGGAATCCCCTCGAATTCATGAGTCTTTCCATGGTTCCTCTTATGTTCGATGATCGAAGACCGCCAGCGCCGACGGAGAGGTAACTTCCGTGAGGGAAAACCCAGGCGTAGCCCATATACGCCTCCCCGAAGTGTATCTCCATCCGGTCACTGCTGTTTTCGGCAGATACCTCTGTGACCAGGCACATACCTGTCATTGCATCTCTGGGGCGTATCTTCCTGCTCAGCACGCCCGTGTGACCGTCAGCAATCACCAGAATCCTGCCCTCGTAGGTATCACCTGCCCTTATCCGGACGTACTCCCCCCTCTCCGATATCTCTTTGGCCCGCCTTCCTAACAGGACCTCTGCTCCAGCATCCTCTGCCCTTCTCAAGAGCATCTCATCGAACACGCTCCTGGTGACGAGCGTGGAGAGCCTCTCAGACCTCGAGATCTCAGCACAGCGGTCTCTGAAGAATATCCTCAGCCTGGAGATCTCCGCATCGATGACCTCATCTGGAATCCTGAAGCCCAGGTACGACCTCGCCCGCTCTGATAGAGCTCCACCGCATGGCTTGTACCGCGGGAATCTCTCCTTCTCGATGAGAAGAACCCGCAGGCCGAGCCTGGCACCTTCGCGCGCTGCGGATGCGCCTGCCGGCCCTCCACCTATAACTATCAGGTCATACATATGCAAGAGCTATGCTGCATCCCTGGAGGATATCAGGCTCTGGTACGCCTCATGGGCCATATCAGAGACATCGATCTCGAGCTCCCTTGCCACCAGAAGGGCCACAGCATCCAGCTCCACCAGCCTCTGGAGCGAGTCCTGACGCTCGTTTATCATCGCTATGATCTCCTTCCTGCTCATGCCGGTCTTCGATGATATCATTCTGACCGCTCTCTCGAATATCCCCTCGACTGGAGCAGGTTTGAACCCAACAGGTATCTCGATATCCTCGTTTGAATGCACCATATCCCCATCGATGCGGACCAGCCCCTCCTTTTCTGCTTCCATCAGAAGCGCTCTCACCTTCTCTGGAGGCCCCCACTTCAGATCCAGCGAGAGTGCGAATATGAAGTCGCTTATCTTCAGGCTGCTCTTCCCACGCTTCTTGAATGGCAGTGCCACAAGGTACCTCTTCTCCTGATCCAAATGAAACACCCTCTCAGATTTCCAGTGACGCCTCGAGTGAGCCGGGGACACATGGAGGATACATGGCTTCAAATGGCGATTTGCCAAAGCACGAAATTTCTCTGCTCACCAGAAGCACACTGATTCTCCATTATATATCAATCTCGCAACGTTCACGCATCTATGCGATAGGGCATTTTCACCCCATTGAGATCTCCGGAGCATATACGAATCCTGACTGTACTTGCGATTTATCTTTGGGAG
>NZ_JANIHG010000040.1 GCF_024518575.1 Methanothrix sp.
GGGAAGCGTTCACGCTGGCAGTATCGCCAAGTTTGAGAGATCCAGCGCTTCTCTCCGGCTCGGAAGGCATTTATTCCACCAGTCAGAGTTCATGTCATGCGATATGTTCTTTGTCTCTTGGCATGCCTGCTGATGTTGAGCACATCAGATGCGCTCTTCGAGAACACCTCGCCACAGATGTATATCGATAGATACAACAGCAATATAGATCAGGCGCCCCAGGCGCTGAGGGAACTGCTCGGAAGCGAGAGGGTCGAGATCAACATACTCCTCAATAACGGCACCCTCTACATGCTCGGCCTGGAAACATCCAAGGGGCGCATAGTGGCTTCGTACCCGGGTGGAATGGACAATCCAACGATAACCATAGAGACCACAGAGAGCACGATCCATGTGGTGGCCACATCCAGCGACCCTGTGACAGCATTCAGGGATGCTAAAGACAGGGGAGAGGTGAAGATAGAGGCCACAAAACTCACAACACGGCTCAAGCTCGCGCTTGTGCTGGCGAGTGCGGAAGTCTTTAAATACTTTTTAGGTGTCTTCTTCGCATAGAGGGAAAATTATGAAAGTGCTCGCTATAAACGGAAGCCCAAAGATGGATGAGGGGAACACGGCTCGCATACTGAATCCGTTCCTGGATGGCATGCGGGATGCAGGAGCTGATGTGGAGCTGTTCCACACCAGGAAGCTCAAGATCGGGCCGTGCAACGGCGATATGAGCTGCTGGTTCAGGAACCCGGGAAGGTGCGGCCAGAAAGACGACATGCAGATGCTATACCCGAAGTTCGAGGATGCAGATGTGATTGTGTGGGCCACGCCTGTGTACTTCTCCGGAGTCACTGGCCCGCTAAAGAACCTGATGGACAGGCAGCTACCGCTTCATGTTCCTGGCACGGTGGCGAAGAAAAGGCAGAAGGTTGTGCTCGTCTCATCCTGCGGCGCCTGGGAGATGGCGGCGTTTGATCCTATAATCGCACAGATGAAGGCGATATACTCAAGGCCAGATGCAGAGTTCGTCGCCGCGCTCCTGCGCCCGGGCGCAGAGGCGATGAGGTTCATGCCTGAAGGCGCGATGGACGACGTGATCCAGGCCGCGAGGGATGCCGGCAGAGAGCTCGTGAGGACAGGGCGGATATCTGAGAGCCTTCTCAAAGCTGTGAGCAGACCGCTGATGAGCGAGGAGGAGTACATGCGGTTGGGGGAGAAGGCCATTGAGGAGGCCAGAAAGGGTGCATGAGCCGCGCGGGGGCACCATTTAGCGGTGGTATGGCTCATTTCTTATTATCCTGAACGCCCTGTAGAGCTGCTCAAGCAGGATGATCCTGGCCATCTGGTAGGGAAATGTCATCCTCGAGAGGGATAGCTGGAGGTCCGAGCGATCCAGGACCTCCTGTGAGAGACCCTCTGGCCCGCCGATTATCCAGTTGATACTGCCACACCCATCGACGATTCTACTCTGGAGCCATGACGCCAGCTCCAAGGATGTCATGCTCTCGCCGTGCTCATCGAGCGCCACTGTCATCCCTCCGCCCAGATGCGCGAGCACATCACTGCCCTCTTTAAAGGGATCCTCCTCGCGGACCTCCACAACCTCCAGCCTGGTGTAGGGAGCGAGGCGTTTAAGATAATATGATGCCGCGTCCTGCCAGAATCGCTCTCTTATCCGACCGACAGCGATTATCCTCATCTGCATGATCTCTTTCTGCCCGATGTGATCTCCCGGATTTCTGCCGTCTCTGCTATGCATCTGGATGAAGGCCGCATCTGCAGCATGTGACTGCTACTGACCTCTGAGTATTCCGCGTGCTGCGAGCAGTCCGGTAGCTGCAGCCGCAACTATGCCTCTCGAGAGACCGGCGCCATCGCCTGCTGCGTAGAGGGATGGTATGCTGGTCTGCAGGTCTCTGTCTACGCTTATCTCCCGGGCGTAGAGCTTTATCTCCGGCGCGTAAAGCAGTGTCGAGTCAGCATTGACTCCAGGGATGATCTCGTTCAGGATCTCAAGCCCCTCTATGACGTCCATGACTATTCTGTGAGGCAGAGCCATAGATATGTCACCTGGCGTCACATCTCTCAGCGTGTTCCGGACTGGATTCCTGGCGATCCTCTCCTCAGTGGATCTCCTCCCCCTGTGAAGGTCCCCGAGCCGCTGGATGACAGGCTTCCTCCCCCCGATCGTCGTCACGAGCTTCGCTATAGATATTCCGTATGCTGTGGTGTTCTCTATCGGCTTCGTCAGCTCAAGCCTGACAAGAAATGCGAAGTTCGTGTTATCAGAGCGCTCCCCTGACATCGAGTGGCCGTTTGTTGCTATGAAATCCCTGTACTCCTCCTTGACCACAAAGCCTCCAGGGTTTGTGCAGAATGTCCTGATGAAATCATCGTATCTGTGAGTTATTATGTGGAATTTTGGATCCCTGTTGATCCGCGTGACGGGATCCATGACTATCGAAGGCACCTCAACACGCACTCCAACATCCAGAGGCCCATACCGTGCTTTGATGTTATACCTATCGATCATCTCACCTATCCACTGTGCGCCTATCCTGCCAGGCGCGAGGAGCGTGCTCCTGGCTCTGATCTCCCTGCCGTCCGAGAGCCTGACTCCCATGCAGGTATCGTTCTCCATTATGAGATCTTCTGCCGAGCTGTTCAGCACGAAACTGACACCGCGCCTTTTGAGGTCGGCGCTGAACGCCCTTATTATCTCAGGAGTCCTGTCAGATCCCATGTGGCGCTGCTTTATCGCTATGAATCTCGCACCGACGGATGCTGCCCTCCGGCTGAGATCCTCCACATCGCCCTGCGTGGGCTCCTGTGTCTCGACAGGGGCGCCGTATCTAAGAAATACCGAGTCCACCTCATCAACAAGCGACCAGGCATCATCGGTCAGGCGCGTGAGATCCCCGCCAATCGCCGGATGGAGGTTGAGTATGCCATCTGAGTATGTGCCCGCCCCGCCCATCCCGCACATTATGTGGCACGGGTCGCAGTGAAGACAGTGCCCCCACTTCTTCATCGGGCAGCTCCTCTCAGAGATGTCCCGGCCCTTATCAACCACAACCACGTTCATCCCGTGGGCGGATAGCTCCAGAGCCGCGAAGAGTCCCGCAGGCCCTGCGCCGACCACGACCACATCCTGCATACATCAACATACCAAATCAATGGTATTTTAACCCGCGGGAGTGGCGGAGCATATCCCTGTTCGAAGTGCAGATGATTTTCATGAGGGATGATGCGGCCGCAGCGCCATGATTTGGATCATCCCAATGTCGATGATGGCGAGATCTCTTCATAACCGCAGGTGGATCTCCCTCACATGCCCATTAAGATTATGTGCCATGCGGTTGTAATCTGTGGCTGAGGTCCACTGGAGGTTCTGATCTGGATCTGGCCGCATATCTTCAGTACTTCATATACGCTTTCACCTCGATATTCATAATAGTGAACCCAATCGAGGCGACGATGGTCTTCGTATCTCTGACGCAGGCGGCCAGCCCCACTGAGAAGAGCCGCATATGCGTCCGCGCAACGCTTGTGGCATTCTCTGTCGCGATGATCTTCGCCCTTGCAGGGGATATGATCCTGAGGTTCTTCGGCATAACCGTCGACTCTCTCAGGGTCGCAGGTGGCATACTGCTGTTTCTTGTGGCAATAGACATGCTCCGCGCAAAACCTCACAAGAAGGTCACCCAGGCTGAGATCGAGGATGCAACCACCAGGGAGGACATCTCGATATTTCCGCTGGCGATCCCGCTGCTCACCGGACCTGGAGCGATAACCACAGTGATAGTGAATATGGGAGCAAGCAGCACACTCATAGAGAAGCTCCTGGTGCTCCTGGCGATATGTGTGACGTTCTGTGCGACCTACGTCATACTCAGATCTGCAGAGTATGTCGATGATCTCCTGGGCGTTACGGGTATCATGGTGTTCACGCGGATAATGGGCCTGATTCTCGGTGCAATAGCTGTCGATTTTGTCAGCGTGGGCGCCTGGAATATCTACATCTCGATGGCATCAGGCGTATGAACTTCTGTGTCTATGCCAAGACGATGCGCGCCAGCTGTTTTATGGCACTCTCCCCTCAAGCAAGCATGATTTATCGTTCTCGAAATAATAAGATCTCTTCAGGTCCTCTCTGAAGACCGACAACTCTATACATCATCGGCTCTATCCAGGGATACTGGTGCCGGCCTGTGTCGCAGGCCACAGAGTACTCAGGCGTGGAGGTCAGGTTCGTCAATGGATTCAGAGCATGCTATCAGGAGATGCCCGCAGCATGGGTTTTTCAGAGGCGATGCATGCAGCTGCGGGAGCAGGGGGAAGCTCGTTCTTGATGGTGTGAGGACTGAGAAGCTAGGGAGGCTGCTCGCGGGAGCGCTCCGTCATTTCCCCGACGACCTGGGTCTGGCGATGAGCCCGCAGGGCTGGGTGGAGATACCGGTGCTTGTGGATGCCATCCGGACCAGATACAGGTGGGCAAACGAGAATCTCATAATGGCGCTCGTCAGCTCAGATCCAAAGGGCAGGTACGAGATAAACGGCAGGCGAATAAGGGCCAGATACGGCCATTCTGTGGATGTGGATCTCGACTACCCGATAAACGAGCTGCCCACGCTCTACTACGGTACCGCTGAGGAGGAGGCCGAGCGGCTGCTGGAGGTCGGCCTGAAGTCAGCCACACAGCGGTACGTGCATCTCAGCACCACGCCGGATAAGGCATGGGAGGTCGGCACATTCAGGACGAGCAATCCAAAGATAATCGTGGTGGACGCGGCAGGTGCTCAGCGAGAGGGTGTGAAGATGATGAAGGTGAGCGAGAGCATGGTCATCTCCGAGCCGATACCCCCCAGGTTCCTGAGCATGATGCCGGCGAAGACACAGCGATAGACGCAGGAGACGTTGAACTGTGTGCGCCATCAGATTCCTGACTAGATCTCCCTGACCTCCTCCATCCCGCGCTCCTCGTCTATTGACTTCACAAGCTTCCCCAGGAGCAGCGCGAATAGGCCTGAGAGTCCGCCTGCTATGGCAGCTTCCGTCTTTCTGTCCCTGGTCTTTTTCCCCATCAGCAGGCTTGCGAGAAAGACAATCGCCATGGAGACGAGATACTCAGGTGCATCTCTCAGCAGATGCCCCACCGGATCGTCAGAGGCGTTCACAACGTCCCTGTGAAAGACCCAGTGATCCCCGAACTCATGAACATGCGCTCCTGACGGCCCCCGGAACTGCCTGATCGCCCCAGGGAGCATCTCCCCCATCAGAGTCTCCTTAAAGCAGATAGGCAGCTCAGGGCAGCACTCCTTCGGCAGCGCATACTTCCTGTGGTATGGCATCCCCTCTACCCACTTGCAGATATGTTTGCAGTTATGCTCACAGTCCATATGCCCCATATACGCGATACTGTATTAAATCCCATCGCGTGAGATCCTCCAAGGCGTGGGCTTTCCTGTATCCCCAGTGGGCTAGAGGATTGTGTACTCGTGTCGTATATGCTCATATGGTGAGGAGCAGCGGGATCCTTGCCATTCTGTGCGAATAGAGCCCTGCGAATACCGATCGATAAACTGAAATCCTCTGAACGTTATCACCGTCGTGCTCCAAACCCTGAAGATCACTCTCAGTTCCGCGCTGGAGCGGTCCCGGAGCTTTCCAGTACCCGGAGGCGTTATGAACCTGATTCCCATCGCTTTCGATAGCCTTGGCGTGAGATCGATGGCAACATGTCTTGAGGCCGGGGATCTAAGGGTCATGATAGATCCTGCTGTCTCACTTGGCCCAAGAAGATACGGCCTGCCGCCACACCCTGTTGAAATAGACCGTCTCAATGCAGCATGGCAGGATGTCAGAGGTATCGCGGAATCCAGCGATATAATCATCATCACGCATTACCACTACGACCATCATAACCCAGAGGATCCGGATATCTACAAAGGAAAGATCGTCTACATCAAGGATCCAAAGAACAGGATAAATTTCAGCCAGAAGCGTCGCGCTCATTACTTCCTGGGCAGGATCGAGGGCGCTGATATCCGGGTCGCGGACGGAGGAGAGTTCAGCCACGGACCTCTCACAATACGGTTCTCCCATCCAGTGTACCACGGAACAGGAGACCGGCTCGGTTATGTGGTCGAGGCGTCGATATCATGCGGGGAAGATAAGGTGCTGTACACCAGCGATGTCGAGGGGCCAGCACTGGAAGATCAGGTCTCTTTCATACTCAATGAGAATCCCAGTACCCTCATCCTCGATGGCCCGATGACGTACCTGCTCGGCTACCGCTACTCAGACGAGGATCTGAGCAGATCTGTGGAAAACATAATAAAGATAATAACTAACACATCTGTCAAGACTGTTGTTATCGATCACCACTTCATGAGAGACATAGCTTATGCTGATAGAATCCCCCAGGTCTACAGGAGCGCTGAAGATGCCGGCGTGAGGGTGCTGAGCGCTGCGGAACTCACGGGCAGAGCGCCGGATCTGCTGGAGGCGAGGAGAAAGGAGCTCTACAGATCCTCTCCGGTAAGCAAGGACAGCAGCAAGTGAGAAAAGCATCAAAAGAATCCCACCGATACAAGAGCAGACGGCTCCAAATACGGACTGCTTCTTTTGATCCCCGAAGAAATCATGAACAAACGTTAGACGACCGCCTCTCAGTGGCAGCCCATTGCTGAGAAACCAACGGTGCAAAAATAGTGCTGTACCGGCACTACGTCAGACCAAAGAGTGCCGACAGCAGATATATCGGGAACATGAATGCGATCAGGAAACCCAACACCATCACTGCCATCGCGAAGCCGTTTCCTCCCATAAGATCCACCACCATATGCCATTCTAAAGGGGCGATATATTAACCTTTGGGAGAGCGTTCTCGCTGTGTCATGCCGGATCGCCTGGTCCTGCAGCACACGAAAATCATATATCTGGCATAATCGGAGAGCAACGTGTGCTCAGACCTGTACACTGCGTTGTGCCGTTCAAGTCGAGCGGGTGCAAGACGCGCCTCTCCTCCATCCTCTCCGGTGAGCAGAGATTGCTTCTTGCAGTGGCGATGCTCAGGGATGTGCTCAGGTCGCTGAGGTCGATCGGGATGGTGACCGTCCTGGCGCGCCCCGGGATGAGTGGAGACCTCATCGCGGATCTCAATGCATCCCTGAGGTTCTCCGAGCTGGAGCTCGGCGAGGCTCTGAACGAGTTGATCGATGAGAATGCAGCATCTGGATGGCCCGCGGATCTCCTCATAGTCATGGCAGATCTTCCCCTGATCAGGGAAGAGGATGTACTCGGAATTGTCGGAGTTCCTGGCGGCGTGGTCCTGGCTCCGGGCCGCGGCGGCGGGACAAACATGATCCTGATAAGGGATGGGAGGTTCAGGACAAGATACATGGGCCTCAGCTTTGCGAAGCATCAGAGAGAGGCAGAGGAGCTGGGGATCGAGACCGGATACTACTACTCATACAGGGCGGGATGCGACATAGACGAGCCCGGGGATCTGATCGAGATTATGCTGCACAGCAACGGCGAGGCGAGGGCGCTGCTGGAGAGGTTCGGGCTCCGCATAATCGAGAGCGAGGGGAGAGCCAGGCTGAATCGTATTTCTGATGGGTAGCGCCTGTGGAGAAGGGCCGCTTGCAGCCACCGCTTTCAGCAGAAGCATACCTGAAGGAGCCGGGAATCCTTCGATGCTTCGAGTGCGCAGAAGTGCAGGGATCCGCCCTTGAAGGAGAGAAGGCCACAAAACCATTGAGACACTCATTCTTCGCCGGAGGGCTTAGACGCATCCGAAAGCGCGGAAATGACTGAAGCGCTGGCATTCACGGCAGAAAATGTGTTCGATTAAGTGCTCACTGCCGCAATCTAATGTCTCTGTCTGAGCGCATCAGCGATGTTTTTTATGAGATCCCGTTCGTCGTCAACCCTCGCAACGATCGAGATCTCGTCCTCAGCCAGATGTTTGAACCGCAGCCCCCACATCTCAGCTGATTCCTTGATGCCGATGGCGAGATCCGCCTTTCCCTGGATCACTGCCAGCGCCGCGCCTGAGTGGGTCCGGACCTCCAGAGAGATCCTGACGTCAGGGAGCATCGAATCCATGATGGATCTGATGCCTGATTCTCTGCTCCATGCTGCGAATGTGGCGACATCTGGATTGAGATCCGGATTCCTGGAGATGAGCCCCAGCTCTCTTCTGTAAGACGCGAGAACCATGAGATTCTCCGGCAGATCTCTTGTGGATGTGACGCACGCGATGTCCGCCAGCCCGTCCTGGAGATCTGATAATGCTCTCCGGGATCCCCTCACCAGGTACCTGAACCGCAGATTCATGCGATCCAGAGCTGTCTCAAGTATAGGGCAGCTCTCCCCGCTGATGATGAGATCGAGATCCCCGCCGGAAAGCGGATGGACCTCAACCACCTCACCTGCATGAAGATACTCCCGCTCCGCTGGAATATCGATGATGCCATCAGATGCTGCCAGGGTCGAGACAGCGCCGCTTCCCCTGTCGAACGGATACGCCCTGCCCCTGTGCAGTATAACAGGAAGCATCTGCCTCCTGGATTCGGATCTGAACGGCCTGGCAAGCGTTGCTTTCACGGAGACTGATCTTGATCTCAGGCCGAGCGAGCGATTTACCATAGGGGCTACAAGCTGCCAGAAAACGGTCAGCGCGCTCGTCGGATACCCTGGCAAACCGACAACAGGCTTTCCTCCCACCCTCCCGAAGAGTGTCGGCTTGCCGGGCTTGAGGTTTAACCCGTGGAAGACCAGCTCTCCCAGATCGCTCACAACCCTGTAGAGCATATCACCACGGCCTGCAGACGTCGACCCACTCAAAATAACCATATCACAATCAATCGCTGCAGTGGCGATCGTTTCTGCAAGCGCATCGTAGCTGTCTGGAACGACGCCATATACGAGAGGCTCTGCGCCGATCTGTGAGAGGGCGGATGAGATAGTGTATGTGTTCACATCATAGATCCTGCACGGCATCAGATTCTCATCAGGCGATATGATCTCATTTCCCGTCGATGCCACACCCACCTTCAGAGATCTGACCTTCACACTGCTCATTCCGAGGGCTGCAAGCATGCCTATCTCCCTCGGGCCGAGCTGCGTGCCAGCGCTCAGCACCCTCTCTCCGAGGGAGAGATCTGCGCCCCTTCTCTGGACGTTCTCATATGGATGCACCGCTCTTCTAACGATCACATAACCATCAACCGCATCAGCATGCTCGACCATCACGACAGCATCAGCTCCCTCGGGCATCGCAGAGCCTGTAGAGACCTCGACAGCCTCGCCGGGGCCTGAAGATGCATCAGGAATGCTGCCGGCAGACACAGAACCCGCGATCCTGAGCCTGACAGGGGAGTACTCGGATGCTCCGAGGCAGTCCACAGATCTAACTGCATATCCATCCATGGCGGCCCGATCGAAGTGAGGGACATCGATCTCCGCGATCACATTCTCGGCAAGGACCCGGCCGAGCGCATCCCTCAGATGAAGCCTCCTCACCCTGGGAGTTGGAGCATCTTCGAGCACGAGCTCGATCGCTTTATCAAGATTTATGAGCCTGTGGAACTTATGCACAGGATCACCTCAGCCTTGCAGACCTCTGGCGCAGGAGATGGTCCGCAAGAACCAGCGCGATCATCGCCTCTGCCACAGGCACGATTCTTGGAGGTATTGCTGGGTCGTGCCGCCCTCTGACAGAAATATCAACGGACTCTCCCGACTGCAGATCCACAGTCCTCTGGGATCTGGCGATGGACGGGGTGGGCTTAACAGATATCCTGCACACAATCGGGGCGCCTGTGGATATCCCTCCGAGTATCCCGCCAGCGTTGTTCCTCTCGAATGATATCATCCCGTTCTCATAAGAGATGGGATCGTTCATCTCGCTTCCTCTGAGCCGGGCGCTCTCTGTACCTGCTCCTATCTCGACGGCCTTTACCGCGCCCATGCTCATCAGGGCCTTGGCGAGATCAGCGTCCAGCTTGTCGAAGACAGGCTCGCCAAGTCCAGGGGGCACGCCGATAGCGACGACCTCAACCACACCGCCTATGCTGTCCCCCTCAGATCTCACTGACTCCAGGAGCGAGAGAATTCTGGACGAGGCATCCGCGTCCGGGCATCTGATAGGGCTCGATTCCGCCATCTCTCTGATGCTCAGCAGCTCCCCACGATCTATGCTGCCCATCGAGGTCCATCCTGGCAGAGACGCCCTGATGCCGCCGAGCTCGATGACGTATCCGACGATCTCCACTCCGAACTCCGAGAGAAGCTTTTTTGCGACCGCCCCTGCCGCGACCCTCCCCACCGTCTCCCTCGCAGATGCCCTCCCGCCGCCGCGGTGGTCCCTGATCCCGTACTTAGCATGGTACGTGTAATCAGCATGCCCGGGCCGGGGGGTGTGGCGGATGGAATCGTAATGTGAGCTTCTCGCGTCCGTGTTCCACACAACCATCGATATCGGCGTGCCGGTTGTGAGCCCCTCGAAGACTCCGCTCAGAATCTCGACCCTGTCAGACTCGCGCCGTTCCGTTGTCGCTCTGCTCTGCCCGGGTCGCCTCCGATCGAGCTCTTTCTGCACATCATTTTCGCTGAGCTCGATTCCTGCGGGGCAGCCATCAACCACAACACCGACTGCCGGGCCGTGAGACTCGCCCCACGTCGTCGCCCTGAAGATCGTTCCGAATGTGCTCCCGCTCATCATCCACTCCTTTGTCCTCTCCTGTACATCTCGTACGCATGCTTGGAGAGGGCATCTGCCTCCGCATTCTCCTCTCTTGGTACCCAGACGAACTCGTGATCGATTCCCTCAAGCATGCTCTTTATCATCGGAACGTACCGCCTGGATGTGTGCGATCTGACCCTCCATTCGCCGCTCATCTGCTTTATGACCAGCATGGAGTCGCCCTTGAACACCACCCTCTCCCCCGGGGCGTTCTTCTGGATCCACTGGATCGCCGCGAGGAGGGCCTCGTACTCAGCCACGTTGTTCGTCATGCCCCTTCCCTCCCCAACGACACCCCATCCTCTGTGAAGCAGCTCGCCGTTGCGGTAGACTAGGTAACCGTATGCTGCCACGCCGCCCGGATTTCTTGGACTGCAGAGGCCATCGAAGAATACCGTGATCATTCGCTGCTCCAGCATCCGCCCTTCTTTTTGAGATCCAGCAGATCGCAGAGCTTGCTCGCGGTCGCCTCCACTGTTGATATGCCGACTTCATCATTCTCCGCAGGCCTGACCGCGATCCCGCCGAAGTGGCTGTTATCACCCACCACAATCATCCCATGGATGTGCATCCATGCATGTATCGCCTCTATCGTCTTCTCCTGACCTCCGTTCCTTGATCCGCCGACGGCTATTGCGCACCCGGCCTTGTCTTTCAGCCTGAAGCCCTGTCGACGCAGGGGCAGGGTGCGGTCGAAAATCGCCTTGAGCTGCGCTGTGACAGATCCGAAGTAGACAGGAGAGGCGACCACGATCCCGTCCGCGCTCTGGAGGAGATCGCAGACCTTCGCCATATCATCCTCGATCGGGCATGCCTTCCCCCTGCTGCACTCGCCACAGTCCGTGCAGAACTCCACTCTGAGCTGTGAGCAGAGCACGCTCTCTGTTCTGTACCCCCTCTCCGAGGCCACCCTTAGCGCCCGCTGGAGGAGATACTCGGTATTTCGTCCGCTCTTCGGGCTTCCGGATATCCCAAGCACCATCGCCATCGTATCACCATTTTAAGGAGATTGCGCACATCTATATGAGCTCTCGGTCTGGATTCCGGGCTCCGGCTGATTTCAGGGGGGATGAAGAGTGATGTCGGAAAGCCATGCATATCCATAGGGATCATTGGAGAGAACGCGATCCTCCGGCGCACTCAACCCCCGAATATCTCCAGTATCTTTTTTGAGACAAACTCCGCAGCGCTTTCTGGGTCCATCATTGTCGTGTCCACCACGATCTCCGGGCTCACCGGCTCTTCATATGGTACACCGACGCCGGGGACCCTGGCGCCTGAGGCGGCTTTTTTGTAGATCTCCCTTGGTGCGAACTCAGCCCTTCTGATAGCCTCACGCTCCATGCACACATCCAGAGGGGCCTTTATGTAAACCTCCGCGAACCTCTCCACGAGTTCTCTCGCAAGATCTCTGTACCTCCTTCGGTTTGCAGTCGCATCGATGATCACATTGACCCCTGCATCGCAGAGCAGCTTCGCCATGTAGGCGAGGCTCGCATAGACGATATCCCTCTCCTCATCTGTGTACCTCGGGTTTGGCGTTATCACCTTTCTTATCTCGTCGAGCTCGAGTATCATTGCCTCGACGCCCATTCTCGACAGATGCTCCTTTGTCCTTCTGGCGATCGTGGTCTTGCCGCATCCCGGAAGTCCGGTGAACCATACTGCCCAGGCCATGGACGGACTTGTGGTGGGCAATCCGATAAAAAAGTGCGCCCCAATCAGATCTCCTGCCCACAGAAGCGCTGATCCGACCATGTAATCTGACGAAGTAATGCGTGAGTAAGGTGTGCGCCAGTTTGATGCATAAGAGCGATCGGTACATAAGGATGGGGTATGATCCGGATCGACCTATCTATTAGGAAAATTTATTAACAATCAGTAAGCAATAATAGATAACGTGAAGGTCTATGGCAGAGAAGCTGATACCCACTATCCTGACGAAGCTTGGAGTTTTCGACAACAGGGAGATGATAGTGCATCACATCATCATACTAATAGCATGGCTTCTGCTTCTGCTGCTATCCATCATGTGCAACCCGAAATTTCATAATTAATTTTAATAATTATTTGGATATCACCCTGGAAGACTGTATGCCCGATCACAGGGTAATGCCGTCAGATAGATTCCTTCACGAATCTGATAGCAGACGGCCGGATTTCGGTGCTGAGCAGACCATCACATATTTTGGCAGTATCGCGGCCATCCAGAAAGCGGGGGCTGCCTAGAGAGAGCAGACCTCCCTCAGGCCAGGTGCGCCGAAGTAGGCAAGCGCCAGCGTGGGCATGCTCGTCTTTGAGGCGATCACGCTCGCGCAGCCCTCTTTGTACCCGCTCTCAGAGCCTCCGAAAACTATGATCGGCGGCGTGGGCTCCTTGATCTCCTCAGGTATTAAGAAAACCCCACGATGGGATCTGTCAGATTCTCCCTGGCGAGATCTATCTGTGCGGTTCGCTGGATCATCCTCCTCTCCACCTCCTGGCCATTCACGTAGAGACTCACAGTGAGGTTGTGGATCATTGGGAATGCGGAAACAAATTCTCCCGTCTGATTGACACCCATAGACCAGAAAAGCCCTGCCTGATCGATCCCCAGGTAAGAGCCCTCAACAGGCGCGTCGCGCGAGGTGTCTATCGTTCCAGACTCGTCAGCCCGAAAAGATGCCTCCGAGGACCAGGTGTTTCCTA
>NZ_JANIHG010000035.1 GCF_024518575.1 Methanothrix sp.
GGATGTGAGCTACAACACGAGGTACAGCTGGACCACTGATTGGACAACAGCTGTTAACAACAATGGTCGCATCTTCGACGTCCAGACAGTCGCTCTCCACGAGCTCGGTCACACCCTGGGTCTGGGAGATCTCTACACGCTCCCGACGAGCGATCCGAGAAGAGGCGATTACTACCAGATAATGAACAGCTACAACGATCCGCAGAGGACGCTCGGCAACGGCGATAAGGCGGGCATAAAGAAGCTTTACGGCAGCTGATTGGGATCTGCTCTGTGAGATCCCGATCATTTTTAAAACAAATTTCTTCTCTCGCGTGACCTACTTGAACACCTCCCCAGCTCCCATGTACCACAGGACCATATCGAGATGCGACATCGGTATGTCGATAACGCGCGCGAACTCCGACATCGCAGCCTCGATCTGAAGGTATCTTCCTCTGCCAAGCGATTTCGGGATGTCTGATATAACTCCAAACCGAACCAGGCTCTTCAGGATGTGCCTGTCGAGTATCGCGAGATCCCTGCCCAGGCCAATGTTCCTCAGGAAGTGGCTCGCCTCCTTGTATCCCATGCCCTTCACGTTTCCGACGAGCCATTCGCGCGTCTGAAACGGATTCTTTGGATCTATGCGGGCTCTCAAAGACAGCCTTCCATCCACAGTGAACAGCCCCCTCGCCCTGCATATGTACTCAGCCTTCCTGCGGCTGAACCGCACCCCTTTGAGCTCGCTCTGTACCCTATCCTGGGCAGGACAGCGCAGTTCGCCCATGGAGGAGAGCTTCTCCACTGCTGCCCAGCATGACCTGGCTCTCGACTGTGGTGTCAGAAGACAGAAGACAAGCTCCTCGAAGAGCCGCTCCTCATCGGCATTCAGCCAGAGCAGATCGAATTCTCTCAGCCTGGCCTCTATGAGGTCCTCCAGCTCCCTGTGCAGCTCCTTCAGCTGCTCGACCTCATCTGTTGCCATGGTTCATCGTGATCTCCAGACATCAAATCGGGATGTCTCGGCCGTGAGCTCAAAGCAGCCCGAGCTCCCTGTGCCTCCTGAGGATCTCATCTGCAAGCATCTCGATCGATCTCAGATCATCGTTCTTCGGGTAGCCCTTCACTATGACAGGCTCGATGATCTCCATCTTCAGGTTCGGCATGAGCGATTTTAGCTCCTCGACGATCCTGGCGCCCCAGCCATAGGAGCCGATGATCGACGCAAACCTGGCATTCGGGCGGAGCGAATTCGCGAGGATGGCCGCGTATGCGATCAGAGGATGCGGCCTTGTTATGAACGCCGGCGTCCCGAAGACTATGGTGGCGGCGTCAACAAGCGATGCTGCAAGCGCGCCGATATCGGTCTTCGTGAGATCAAACCTCTTCACCGATATACCTCGATCGATCAGCGCATCGACCAGATGGCTCACCATCATCTCCGTGGAGCCGTGCATCGATACAAACGGCACCACCACCTCATTCCTCACATCATCTGAGGTCCAGTCAGCATAAGCACTCAGCACGATCTCGGGATTATCGTGCAAGGGCCCATGGCTCGGCGCGATGATATCCGGCGCTAGAGCCCTCACGCGCTCGAGATGCCTCCTCGCGTTCGCCCTGAATGGCATCATTATCTCAGCGTAATACCTCTTTGCGCTCTCGTGGTTCCACGCGAAGAGATCGCTGGTCGCAAGATGTGATCCGAGAAAATCGCATGTGAACAGCGTTCGCCTCTCCCGGAGATAGGTGAATATCGTATCAGGCCAGTGTACCCATGGCGCGCTTATGAACTCAAGTGTCATATCCCCCAGAGAGAGCATCTCACCATCGCTCACAGCGCGCGCGCGATCCTTTGAGACAATGCCGAAATCGAGGAGAAGCTCGATGCACTTCTGGGATCCGAGAACTTTGGGATCGTACCTGTCGATCAGGAACTTTATCGCACCGGAGTGGTCCTGCTCTGCGTGCTGTGATATCACGTAATCGATGCTATCAACGCGGAGCGCGTCGAGGTTGCTTAGCAGCACATCCTTCATGCGCGGATCGACTGCGTCTATAAGCGCTGTCTTCTCGCTGCCCTTTATGAGATAGGAGTTGTAGCTGGTGCCCTCCGGCAGGGGTATGAGCGCATCGAAGAGCCGCCTGTCCCAGTCTATCGCGCCCACATGGAATACGTCTTTACATACCTCTCGGATCATGTTAATCCCGACCTTTTATTGAAATGAGCATGCATCTGACTTAACTTTAGCTCTGTCCAGGTGCTCGGGATCGGTAGCATGCGACCTCTCGCAGACTCATGAGTGTGCTGTGAACCTGGAGATCCTCTCCATGGCTGAGCTTTGCGGGTGATGAATGCGTTTCCTGTCGAAATGCACAATGGATGCAGCGATACTCTTTATACCCTGAAGTCCTCCCGGTAAACCTATGCACAGATATGCACTTTGTCTTCTGATGCTCCTTCTGATCGCACCGTCGCACTCAGAAACCTTTGTGGTAACGCCCGGCAGCAGCATCCAGGCAGCGATAAACTCGGCGTCATCCGGTGATACAATAGAGATTCAGGGCGGCACCTACCAAGAGAGGATCGTGGTTGATAAGAGCCTGATCATCAGGGGAAACACCACATCCGGATATCCTGAGGTGAACGCAGGCGGATCAGGAACTGCTGTTACGATCTCCGGAGATGACGTGGTGATCGAGGGGATCAGGGCGACCGGCTCGGGAATCACCTCGATGGATGCAGGGATATCGGTAAGGGGAAAGAATGATCGCCTGATCGACTGCCAGGTCTCCGGCAACAGATACGGGATCGCGTTGATATTCGCTGAGGGCTGCACTCTTGATGGTATACTGGCTGAGGCGAGCAGCGAGGCGGGAATACTCCTCGACAACTCCACGAACAACATCATAATCCGAAGCCGCCTGGAGAACAACATCCGCGGCATAAGACTGGTATCATCTGAGTCAAACACGATAAGAGGTAACAGCATATCGAATACCACCTTCGAGGCACTCTCTGTGGAGAGATCGAGCAACAGGAATCTCATCGAGGATAACACCATCAGATTCAACCAGATAGGCATCTCCCTGGAGACCTCCAGGGGCAACAACATAACAAGAAATCTCGCGAGCAACAACAGCATTGGAATAAGAATAACAAACCGCAACGATACAGAATCCATCCGTCCCATCGAGAATCCGGGCAAGTACGGCGGAGTCTCGATAAAGTACAAGCCGAACAGCGATATCGAGAGCTATGACGTGAGGGACAAAGATCTGAACGCGTACACGACCAACACGATCTATAACAACACGCTCATCAACAACGAAGAGAACGCAGTCGATGACGGGAACAACCAGTGGGACAACGGCGCTATTGGGAACCACTACAGCGATTTCGATGAGCCTGAGGAGGGGTGCAGGGACAGAAATCGCGATGGTATGTGCGACTCGGCCCACGAGATCGAGGGCGGTATGTCCACTGACAGACATCCATTATCGCCGAAGGATCCGATGAAGGCAAGGTTCATGTCCAGGAAGAGTGGCGCGTACCTCGGCCTGGACAGGATGGTGTTCATGCCAGGTGAGAGGATCGATCTCAGGCTGTCAGTTCCTGAGAACCTCACCGCCTGGATAGGGATACTGCCAGCAAGCGAGCCCCATGGCGCTCTTGACAGGACAAAGGCGATATCGTACAGCAACGCGAACAGCAGTGTGAGAGAGATGGCGCTAGAGGCTCCCAGGATCGTGGGGTCCTACGAGATACGGATGTACTCTGCAGAGGAGCTGGTGTATCTCCCGATAAGCGTTGAGGTACCAGAGGTCCATATCGCACCTGCAGAGGTCAAGGCGTGCGAGCCGATCAACGTGACATACTCAGGAGCTCCTGGCTACGAGGGCGACTGGATCGGGATCTTCTCCACAGGCGCAGGGGATCGATCGCCGCTATCCAGAAAATATCTCGACGGGAGCACTAATGGCTCGTTTGTCCTGTACACACCAAGCACCCCGGGAACATACAACGTGCGCATGTTCGCGGACGATGGCTACAGGCTCCTCGCGGTCAGCGAATCGGTAACTGTTAAGCCGAATGCCGGGGTGAGGATAGTAGCTGAGCCGGAGACCGTCTCGCCAGGCCAGGCGATATACGTGCACTTCTGGGGCGCGATGCCGGACAGCGTCATAGGGATGTATGGGGTGACGAGGCCGGACAAGTTCTGGATAAACATGCAGCCGACAGGCGGACCGTCATGCGGCACCCTGACGTTCAGGGCTCCATACGGCGGAGGCAACTACGACTTCAGGCTGTTTGAGAACAACGTCTACAGGAAGCACATGGGCGCCAGCAACGTCGTGCGTGTCGTGTAGAGGGCGATACCCCGCCCTCTACATATGATAATCTCACGGGCATCATTGGAGATGCTTTTGGAGGCAACATCTGGAAAGCCCAATCCGAAAAAGAGCTTTGTGGGCAGTGGGCCCGACGCGATTCGAACGCGTGATCCCCGCCGTGTGAAGGCGATGTCATAACCACCTAGACCACGGGCCCTCAAGGCAGAGAGATACGACCAATTATTAGTACCTTGCCCTCGATTCGAGGACTGCATCACTCGTCGCTTTTGTAGATGAGCGCGTCTCAAAAACATATGCCATATGATGAGATCACAGCTCATTGCGTGAATACGTAATGAATAAGAAAACCCCGCATGCGACAAACAGAGGCGTGCGAAGGGGAGGAAAGCCTCGATGCGATGTTAGTTTTGTCCAGAAACGCCCTGACACAGGAGCCATGTCATGCTTTCATGGTAATGCTTTGTGATTTCAAGAGGACCTCTTTGAAGCATCGTGAGGCGCATGAGGATGCGCCTGAGAGGGAGAGCAGCTTTTTTAAACAATGACCTATCACCAGATCCGGACTATTATGCTTGAGAAGGAGATACTGAGGCTGAAGTCCGAGAGAGATGCCATAATACTCGCGCATAACTACCAGCCGGGGGACGTGCAGGACATCGCAGATCTCACCGGAGACTCCCTGGAGCTGAGCAGGGCTGCGGCCACAATCGACTGCGAGGTACTCATCTTCTGCGGCGTGGACTTCATGGCGCAGACAGCAGCCATCCTCTCTCCAGAGAAGATCGTCGTACATCCAGACAGGAGCGCCTGCTGCCCCATGGCGCAGATGATATCGCCTCAGGATGTGAGATCGCTGAGAGAGAGACATCCTGATGCCGCAGTGGTCTGCTACGTCAATTCCTCAGCTGATGTCAAGGCTGAAAGCGATATATGCTGCACATCCGCGAATGGCGTGCAGGTCGTCAACTCCCTGGAGGCTGACGAGATCCTGTTCATACCGGACAGGAACCTGGGGGCTTACGTCGCCAGGCACACCGATAAGAGGATAATTCCCTGGAACGGATACTGCTACGTCCATGACAGATACACCGCATCGGATGTCTTGGAGGCAAGGAGAAAGCATCCGAACGCAGAGCTTCTCGTTCATCCCGAGTGCAGGCCTGAGGTAATAGATCTTGCGGACGGCGTCTACAGCACCTCGGGCATGCTGAAACATGCTAGAGCCAGCGGCGCGGGCGAGTTCATTATAGGTACTGAGGTCGGGATCCTCCACAGGCTATGCGCTGAGAACCCGGAAAAGAGGTTCTATCCGCTCAGCACCGGCGCTGTATGTGAGGATATGAAGAAGACATCGCTGAAGAAGGTTCTGCGAGCTCTGGAGACGCTCTCCCCGAGGGTGGAGGTCCCGCAGAGCACAGCGGTCAGGGCGAGGCGGGCGATTGAGAGAATGCTTGCCATCTGAGGATTCGCAGGAACAGGCCATTTCCGCGAACCAGAGTTGAGGCCGATTTCTTTGGAGCAGCATGCTGTTCCAACATATCCCAGCTGGCTGTGCCGACAACATTTGAGGTGGACGATACGAGATGCACAGACCCTTCAGATCCGCTAAGCGAACCTTGCTGCAAACTCCTTGGCGTAGTATGTGATTATCATATCGGCGCCAGCTCTTTTTATGGATGTCAGTGCCTCCAGCATAGCTCCATCCCGATCGATCCAGTTCCTCTCTGCAGCTGCCATGATCATGCTGTACTCCCCGCTGACCTGGTAAGCAGCGGTCGGCATCCCGAACATCTCCTTGACCATTCGGAGTATGTCCAGATAGGGCATCGCAGGCTTGACCATGACCATATCAGCGCCCTCCTCGATATCGAGCTGGACCTCCCAGAGAGCCTCGTTCGCATTCGCAGGATCCATCTGATAGCTCCTGCGATCTCCGAACGCGAATCCGGACTCTGCTGCCTCTCTGAACGGGCCGTAGAAGTATGATGCGTACTTGGCAGCATATGAGAGGATCGCGACATCGCTGTAACCATTATCATCAAGAGCCGATCTTATCGCTCTCACCATGTGGTCCATCATCCCGCTCGGAGCGACGATGTCAGCGCCGGCCTCTGCCTGGCTCACCGCCGTTCTGCCCAGGATGGGAAGCGTCTCATCGTTAATTATCTCCTGCCCGCGAACCACGCCGCAGTGGCCGTGGCTGGTGTACTCGCAGAGGCAGAGATCTGTTATGACAACGAGATCTGTGGACTCCTTGATGCGCCTTACGGCCCTCTGTATGACCCCCTCACGATCATAAGCGCCGGATCCGATCTCATCCTTTCCGGAGGGTATTCCGAAGAGTATCACCGCCGGAATCCCCAGCTCCTCGATGCGTCCGGCCTCATCTGCCACAGTCTTCAGGCTCTGCCGCATCTGTCCTGGCATCGAGTTTATCGGGACCGGCTCATCGATGCGCTCATCCACGAATATCGGCATTATCAGATCCTTGACGGAGAGCCTCGTCTCTGCGACCATCTCCCTGATGCCGGGCTTTCTCAAACGCCTCATGCGCCTCAATCAGAATCCTCCTGGTTCAGCCTGAATAGATCCGCAGCATACCTGAGCATCTCGGTGTCGCCCCTCTCAGCGGCTGATTTGAGAGCCTTTGTCGGCTCTGCGAATATCTTGTTCACAATCGAGTGGCTCATGTCCATGAGAACCTTCTGCTCTATCTCCCCCAGGGTGTGATAGGCGCTGAGCTTGTTCATCGCCCTCCTCACCTCCTGCTCCTTTATCTTCTCAGCCTCTGAGTAGATCCTCGCAAGGAGCTCCTCAGCCTCCTTTCTCTTGTACTTGGCCCTGAGAAGCTCCAGCTCCTCCTCTATTATGGCCTCGACCTTCTCGATCTCCTTCATCCTCTGCCGCATGTTCTCATCGCTTATCTGCTTCAGGCTGTCTATGTTGTGAAGCTCCACGCCTTCTACCTCGCGCACAGCCTCATCCACATCCCTGGGATTTGCTATGTCTATGATCAGAAGCTTGTTCTTCCGGCCCGCCATCGCGCGCTCGATATCATCCTTGAGAAGTATGTAATGGGGCGCTGAGGTCGCGCTTATCACAACATCTGCCTCTCTTATTTTCTGCTTCATCTCCTCATACGGCACAGCTGTGCCCCCGAGAGATGCAGCAAGGGAGAGCGCAGTTCCGAATGTGCGGTTTGTCACATAGAGAGCGCCTATGTTCTTTGAGACGAGCGCTTTTGATATCAGCTCTCCGGTCTCGCCTGCGCCGATCACCAGGACAGATCTTCCCTCCAGACTCCCAAGTATCTGTTCGGCGAGATCAACAGCTGCAGATCCAACTGAGACAGAGCGCTCGTTTATGGCGGTCTCCTTCCGGACGCGCTTCCCCACCTGGATCGCCTTCTTGAAAGCTGTGTCAAGGACCCAGCCGGTGTAGCCCAGACTCTTCGCGATCCTGTACAGCTCCTTCATCTGGCCGAGGATCTGGTCCTCCCCTATTATCATGGACTCAAGCCCTGAGGCAAGCCTGAGGAGGTGCAGGAGCGACTCGTCGTGGTCGTGGATGTCAATTATCCTGGAGGAGACACGGGCCTTCTTTGCTATCTCGAAGAGGACCTTCTCACCGCGGGGAGAGACCACGTATATCTCGACACGGTTGCATGTCTTGAGGACCGCGCACTCCTCGACGGTGTCATGCGAGGAGACCCACTTCAGGAGAGCTTCGACGTCTCCATGCCATGCGTTCTCGATCTCATTTATCGAGGCCTTCTTGTGGGTCACCAGCATCGAGGTTATCCTGCTCATCTGGCGTGAGATTCTCTCGGACTCTCATATAGGCCTTTTCATGGGCTCTCTCGATCTCGCCATTCTCCAGGCATGACCATACAGAGCTGTCAGAGAGCACAGACCAGAGCAGATCCCTCCTTCTGCTCTGCGGCCCCACATTCTCTTTCAGGTCCTTCCGTATCCTGCTGAGGAGATCTGACATCAGAGCGTAAACCTCCACGTCGCGCTCAAGCTTCATTCGAATGTACCTTGAGAGTGCCGGTATTCCTGTTGATATCGCGAGGACGACAGACCTCTTTTTTATTATCGATGGCACCACGACCTCGCCCTCCCTGTCGACGCTGTTCACAAGCGCCCCCTTCCTCCGCGCCATCTCCTCGAGCGCTGCATTCAGCGCCTGGTCACTTGTTGCAGGTATGGCGATGAACGCACCCTCCAGCGCCCTATCTGCGATCTCAAGACCATTCTTGGTCGTGAGATCTGCCTCCACTATCTCCAGAAGTCCATCAGATGCCATCCTGAGTATGCCTGGAGTGAATTCCCTGCTGACAACGACGAGATCACCCTGAGAGAAAAGCCTGGCCTTGCGCTCTGCCACATCTCCACCGCCGAATATGACAACGCGCCTACCCTTCAGATCTATCAAAAGAGGAACGTGGCTTCTGCTCATATCCTTGCGCTCGTCTTCTTGTACTCCCTCTCGCTGAAGAGTATTCTGTACTCCTTCACGCCGGTGGCCTCAGATATTCTGGATGCGATCTCCTCGCACTCCTCCCTGCTTCTCGAGTGGACCACGGTGTAGAGGTTGTAGGGCCACTCATCACATGTTGCCCTCTGGTAGCAGTGGGTCACCTCCTCGAAGGAGGCCATTATGCCTCCAATCCTCTCGATCTCACCCTCTACCTTCCAGACGATCATCGCGTTCGCGACTATCCCGAGCGCCCTGTGGCCTATGGTGGCCGCGAACCTTCTCACAACCCCGGATTCGCGGAGAGCTCTGAGCCTTGATATCACAGCCCCCTCATCAAGCCCGAGCCTCTCTCCGAGCTCTCTGAATGGACGGGGACCGATCGGTATCCCATCCTGCAAGGCCCTGAGCAGCGCGAGATCTGTCGGATCCATCTCCTGGCACATGCTTCCTCCAGCGTGCGTTTTACTCACACCAGAGCGGCTGACCTCCATCCGTTATCCCTCTCGAATGGGTAGCGGTCCACACCCCTCGATGGCACGCTCTTCGGGGAGTCTCCGGGGTTTCCACTCACCTTGTGATCCGACCAGTAGTTTCCGCCGATGACCGGACCCATGTCCCAGAGGTTGCTCCCGTTGTCCACGGCGTTCTGTCCGAACATCGACCCGTTATCGATGAAGCTGTTATGGTAGATCCTGTTGTCGTTGCAGTCGGTCAGGCTCAGACCCACCATGCCGTTGCCCACGAACCTGTTATCGCTTATGTTGCATCCTGAGCTGCTTCCCATTCGCATGCCGAATCTCTCGTTCATGCTGATGTTGTTGCCGATGAACTGGAATCCCCGCACCCCGTTCACGAAGATCCCTTCCCTGTTCCGGAGAGCGGTGTTGTCAACCGCAGATCCTCCAGAGAGCTGCTCGATTCTTATTCCTATCGCGTTGGAGCTCGCGTTGTTCATCGCGAGAACGCACTGGTTTGAGCCTGAGATTGCTATGCCGTTGCTGTTTCCTGTCACCTCATTCTCATTCACTGTTGATCTGTGCGATCTAACAAGCCTTATGCCATCCTCTCTGTTCGAGGAGATCCTGGAACGCACGATCTCTGAGGATAGTGCGTCAAGCAGATGCATCCCGGCAGTGCAATTCTCCACCTGGGAATCTGTTATCCTAGACCTCCTGTCGCCCTCAAGCCTGAATCCGCTCTCCGTGCAGTCCAGAGCCGTGCTCCTTCTCACAAGGATATCCTGAGAGCGACCGAACCAGAAACCGATCCCGCATGCCTCCGCGGTTGTATTCTCCACCAGGCAGTCTCCTGAGTCAAGTATCGAGACACCTATCTCACTTCTGGAGAGCCTGCAGTCCGAGATTCTGGAGTTGATGACCCCAACGAGCATGATGGCCGCGCTGCTGTTCGATATGCTCTGGTCTCTCACAGTGATGTTCTCGCAGTCTATGAGACCTATAAACCCGTAATCCTTCTCTACGGAGAGGTTCTTGCTACCGACCAGATAAAGGACCGGCCTGCCATCTATAGTGTTCGATTCGTCGATGCTCTGGTTGAAGGAGTTGTCATCCATCCTGGCCCTCGGATCTGATATCAGTCTGAGATCGCCCAGGTTGCCAGCCTCTATTCTCATGTTGTATATGTTAGAGATCAGCATATTTTCCCTGAGCATGTTGCCGCCAGAGCCCCTCAGGGAGATGCCGTACTCGTTCTTCTCCACGGTGTTACCAATTACAGCATTCCCGGATGAGGATTTCATGAGCAGACCGTTGCCATTGCAGAGAAGCCTGTTCGAGGATATGCTGTTGTTCCTCGAGTCCTCCAGATAAACTCCAGCGATCCTGTTGTTCTCACAGGTGTTGTTCATTATCATGTTGCTCTTCGCCGACTTCAGGCGTATGCCTATGTTAGATGAACAGACATCGTTGAAAACAACGGTGTTGTTGTTCCCGGCCACATCTATCGCATTTCCCGCAGATGTAACAGTGTTGCTGGCGATAATTGAATCGTTGCATCTCACCTCTATGCCAGCCCCCAGCGGTCCTGATATCGTGTTCTTCTCGACGATCGCGGAGCCGTTCAGCCTTATCCCGTATGCGGTAGCTGAGATGGTGTTGTTCGATACCACTCCCCTGTATGCTGCGATTCCTGTGGAGGCGTTTTTGATGTTGCAGCCTGTCACAGATGCGTATCCCTCTATCACGACTGCCGGATCCCTGCCGCTCCCGAGGATCGTGAGGTTGGATATGCTGCTCCCATAGGCTATCATCCGGAAGACCGTACGCCCCATGCCGTCGATGGTGGCGCCGTATCCTTTTATGGAGACCAACTTGTTGATCTCCACGCTCTCCCTGTAGTACCCCTGCATGACAAGTATCTCATCACCGTTCTGCGCATTTGCGATCGCCGCATTAACGCTTCTGATCGCGCCGGTCTTCTGCTGGTCCACGACAAGAGTCCTCGCGCTGGATGCAGATACTATTACGGCTACCAGGGAGACAATAAGTACAGCCCGCCACAGGCTCACAGGAAATCCTCCATATCAATATTAAGCTGCAGGGTGATATAGTTTCGCCAGAGCACATCAACATATTTATATTTGATCTAACCTATTTTATTACGAAATCTTTAAATAGTATTACGTAAACGTACCCGTGGAGGCGACCAGTTTTAACAGCTGCGGGCCGGGGCAGTCCTCCACCCTGCGGGCCCGCAACCTCCTTGCCACCTCACGCATCTAAGGCAATGCCAACAGACCGCTCACATGCTACACATTTCACTTATTCGAGCCGGCATACAATTGTGGGTCTGTCGATCTTCGTTCCGCCATCCAAGGTGCCGCAATGCAAGGCACAAGATTTAATAGCTCTCGTGCATTTTACTTTAACCGTGCGGCTGTGGTCCAGTGGTTATGACATGAGCTTCCCAAGCTCGTAACCCGGGTTCGAATCCCGGCAGCCGCACTGAATCTGCTTTAGTGCGCTTCACGCATCACTTTTATATTTCATTGCCCCGTACCAAAACCCATGGCCGGTAATCGCAGGGTGCTTTTAAAGACATCCATGGGGGATGTGGTGATTGAGCTTTACGATGACATGCCCATAACTGCGGGGAACTTTCTGAAGCTCGTCGAACGTGGCTTCTACGATGGCGTGATATTCCACAGGGTGATCGCAGGATTCATGATCCAGACAGGAGACCCGACAGGCACAGGCTATGGCGGCCCTGGTTACACAATCCCTGATGAGTTCTCCAGGCACAACAGGAACGACCGCGGGACAGTGGCCATGGCGAACGCAGGACCGAACACTGGAGGCAGCCAGTTCTTCATCAACCTGGTGAACAACAACTACCTGGACAGAATGCATCCCGTCTTCGGTAAGGTCGTCGAGGGGATGGACGTGGTCGATAAAATAGGAGGCGTGAGGACAGACGCCGATGACAGGCCCCTTGAGGACGTGGTGATCATATCCGCAAGGGTGGTGGGCTGAATAGCTCCCCGCGCCATTCGATGAATGCAGAGGCAGCACAGTATGAGCTGATGCCTGCATTGCTGTATACAACTCCATTCGAGGTCGCGCCAGAGCTACATCACAAGATGCCTCAGCTCCCACAGCATCTTCGGGTTCAGGCGGATCAGCACCCTGAGCATGCCCCTGAGATCCATCTTGGATACGTCCTCTGACTGGATCGAGTGCATGAGTTTGTTCAGGTCCTCATCGCTCAGCCTGATGAAGAACTCCTTCAGATCGAGATGTCTGGCGATCTGCTTTCCGATGCTCTCACGCCAGCGCTTCTCATAGGCCATGAGCCCCTCGACGCCGGTATCACCGCTGGACACAGCCTCGGAGACGACCTCGCCCGCGATTACCCCCGCCTGCATCGCGTTGAGTATGCCCCCTCCTGTTATCGGGTCAGACTGGCGCGCGGCATCTCCGACCAGCACCACCCCATCTGCAATTGTCCTCTCGATCGGACCCGAGACCGGAACACCGCCGACGACCATCTCCACGATCCTCGCATCAGGCATTCTCGTTTCAACAAACCTTCTCAGGAGCTTCACGGGCGCTCCGGGCTCTGATCTCGAGCCGATCACGCCAAGACCGACGTTCGCCAGATGCTCGCCCTTCGGGAACGACCAGACGTAGCCCCCGGGAGCAAGCTCATTTCCCAGGAAGAACTCGCAGTACTCGTCGTCGATGCTTTTATCATATAGCAGAAACTGCGCGCAGACCTCGATGTCTCCGGGTTTGAGTGATGTGTCTATGCCGGCCCATCTCCCCACCTTAGATTCGACACCGTCCGCGCCTATGACGACATCCGCCTCTATATCGATGATCTCCCCATAACGCATGGCCCTGACGCCTCTCACAGATCCATCTCTTCTGATCAGGTCAAGGGCTCTGGTCTTGACCATCACCTTCGCGCCTGCACGGGCCGTGTCCATCGCCAGCGCGCGGTCGAAGATCTTCCGCTCCAGCACGTACCCCACCTCGTCCCCGGATTTGTCCTCTGACATCACAATGCTCGTGCCATCCGGGGCGTAGAGGCGCGCGCCTTTCACCTCTGACGCTATCCATTTCGGGTCAGGTTTGATCATGCTGCTCAGGCGCGCCTTGCTGACTCCCTCAGCGCACCTCACCGGATCCCCGATCTCCTGCCGCTTCTCTATAAGAACGACCTTCAGGCCCCTCTCTGCAGCTGTCTTCGCAGCCATCGATCCGCCCGGGCCGGCGCCAACGACAACAACATCACACCTCATCCCTTAGCCCCCTCGAGACTGAGCGCCCCGGTCGGGCAGAGCTTGACGCACCTGCCGCACTCTATGCATTCATCAGAGACCTCTATCCAGGTCTCCACGAGCTCGAGGGCGCAGACAGGGCAGACGCCGACACATGCGCCGCAGTATCCGCAAACGTATCTGTTGACAGTGATCAATCGACTCCACCCCTGCATTCAGTAGATTATCTTGAAATCATCATAGCCTTTGCACTCGAGCTCCGCGATCTCCATTCCAGAGACCATCGCACCAGATGGCCCTGATTTCATCAGGCCGAGAAGCTCGCCGACGCTCTTCCTCTCCCCCTCAAGCACAGCCTCAACGCCACCACCTGGGAGGTTCCTTATCCAGCCCTTAACCCCGAGCGCTTTTGCGTGGGTTGTGGTGTAGTACCTGTAGCCGACGCCCTGCACCCTTCCTGAGACCCTGACGCGAACGCATATGGTCATGACCTCAAACCCCTGTCACCAGATCCTCGAGCGCCTTCCGCTGGTCCTTCGCCTTCACGATCCCCGAGGCGAGAAGCACGCCCACAGCGCCGAGCTCAAGAGCAGCTCTGAGATCATCGCCGTGAGAGATTCCCGCCCCGCAGAGCACTCCAACATCTCTCTCCAGTGCTCTGACAGCCTCGACCGAGCCCCTGACGACCTCAGGATCTGCCTTGGAGACAGGGATCCCCGAGCCTATGAGCTCCGGCGGCTCCACCGCGACATAATCCGGCCGCAGGGCTGCAGCAGCTCTTGTAGTTGCGACGTTGTTCGTGCATATTATCGACGTGAGCCCCTCTGACCTGCACGCACGGAGAGATGCCTCTATGTCTGCGAGCCTGAGCCGGCGCTCCGAGTGATTTATGAGAGATCCTGATGCCCCTGCTGCCTTCACGGAGGCAGCAGTGATGTGCCCGGTGAAGCTGCCGAAGCCGACACCATCGACGTGCTGCGCATAAACCGGTATGCTCACAGCAGATGCGACCGCTCTTATATCAGCGGCCTGCGGCGCAACCGCGATATCGACACCATACTCAGATGCTACGCTCTCACATATCCTTGAGAGGGCGACAGCCGAATCTCCTGTCGCCTCCCTGTAGGTCTTGAAGTTAAGAACTATCAGCGTCAAAGCCCCTCCCACCTAAACTCCGTGACAATCTGACTTGCCAGGCGCTCTGACCTCGCACACGCCTTCGCATTTTGCTGCGCGCTCGTACTCCGCGAACGCTCTGGCGCTGCCGGTCTCGAGCATCATCACGGTGCCGTCTGATATCAAAGCGACAAGCGGAAGCCTGCCGCTCTCCTCCTGATGCAGGATGTGATAGATGAGACCCTCTGGTTTGGAGTACTCGAGCTTGATGCAGCTGAAATCCGGGTGGTCTTTCAGGAAACGCTCCAGCTCTGGTGTGGTATCCCTGCATACCGAGCAGCCCTCTCGCTCCACGAAGAGCGCGACGCGGCCATGCTTCAGGCTCTCTGCGAGGCTGAGCGCGGGTCCGTAGACCCTGTGAATCATGCGATCAAGCATCTCATCGATCTCATCTGGATCCAGACCATACTTGGCCTCGAGCTGTGCTCTGAGGTCGCGCCGGGATCGCACCAGAAAGTCCCTGATCAGGCGCTCCAGCTCCATGAGCGGGGATTTTCACTTCAAGAAATAAAACTATGGTGGTGGCTGCTCAGGCCATCACCTGCTCCTTCAGGAGATAGCGTATGAGGTCCTCGGAGAGCTTTGTCTCCCGATGCACCTTTTTCACGGTCTCGTCGATGCTGTAGCCCTCGGCCATGAGCGAGGCTATCCGATCTATGACCTTCTCGCTCACGGAGTAGTACTCGTCTATGTCCTTGCGATGGCCCCAGACGTCTCCCTTAATGACCTCTATCCCCTGTAGCTCCAGGAACTGCTGTGCTGCCTTTGACATCGTCTGATAGTAAGATGGAGGAATCTGAACTGCCTTGAGCCGCGGGCACGTCCTGACCAGGTTCATGACGTCCATGTTGGAGGCCCTGAATGCGAGATGGACGACCTGCTCGTTCCGGTTCAGGTCTGATATCTCCTTCTTAGAGCTCACAACCCTTAATCTCATGGTTAGAAACAATGATGTTAAAATATATATAGATAATGGTAATTGTAGTAGTCAAGAAACTGATATTCTATAAGTAGAAACTGAATCTGCATATATCGCATCTATTTTTAGCATGCCAAGAATAAGTGAGAACAGATCTTAAGGGTGGTATAGTCCGCATCCAGGTCTTGCACCCAGACAAGCCGC
>NZ_JANIHG010000069.1 GCF_024518575.1 Methanothrix sp.
CCGAGAGTATCAGTGGATACCCAACCTTGATCGCATCGAAGATCCCCTCTGTCTCTGAGGCTATGCTGTACGCCTCATCCCCTGATCCCACATCCAGCGCGAGAATGAGTCTGCTGTTCTTCTTCATAATACCTCCAGGTTGCATGGGAGATCTCCTCAGTAATTTAATGTTAATGACCTCGCATTCCGTTTGATGCCTTTAAGCCATGCAGGCAGCGCTAACGTTGAGAGACGATAATCAATTACATTCCGTTCATTATCCGGTCAGCAGCCTCTTTCAGGTCGCCCACGACCTCCGGGCCGCTTCTGTTCCCCTTTCTGTCCAGGAAGAGAGCGTCCAGGCCGGCCTCGATCGGAGCCTCGTAGTCGTAAACGTAATGATCACCGATGTGAAGCACCTCCAGAGGCTTTCTTCCAAGAGCCCTGCAGACCAGGATGTATGAGCGGGGTGATTTCTTCACATCCCTGAAATCCGAGGTCACGGAGAAAATCCTGCTGAACCTGTCCATCAGCCCGTCGAGCTCCATCTCGATGAACTCCCTCGCCGCATTTGATGTGACTACGAGCTCGTAGCCTGAATCTCTCAAAGAACCGAGAACCTCCTCCACCTCAGGGTATACCTCTATCTCGGATCTGTGCATCTCGAGGAGCTCGTACTTATCGATCTTGAGATCGAACTTCTCCAGCCAGTACCCGAGGTCGTACCACTCGAGCCTGTCGCTTCCGATCTTCATATACTCTCCGATGACGATCTCTTTTGCGGCGTCCAGCTCCACGCCGTGCCGCTCCGCGTAAAGCTCAGGGATCGCCTCCATCCACACCCTGTCGACGTACCTCGGGCTCACCAGGGTCCCGTCCATATCGAATGATATTACCTCTGGCATCTCTCTTACCTGCGATCTCTTAACCGCGCATATCTCTTTGGTGTACAATCTGGGAGTGACTCTTTATAAACAAATCGCGTCCATCCAACCACCTGATATGACGGTCTGCACTATCCAGTGCGCCAAAGCATCTCGATAAATTACTGGTCTTGGTCTCAATTCACAGAATAGCATTTTTGGAAACAGCATCCAATGACATAATCACGAATCCTGCGGGATTACATGCTGTTGATCTTCATGTCTCATCGGTTAAGACAGTTTGACGCAAGAATCAATTAATAATTTTTACATGGGTATTGTCTTGAAATTATGCTTTGATGCGATTGATATCGATATCATCTGGTGGAACACATATGAGAGTGGAAAATTGTTAAATATTCATCGTGTTATCTTCCATAGGCTGAGAGGGATAGGCTGAGAGGGCTGGTAAGCCGGTTGAATTGGTTGAGGGCAGGTGTACGTCACAGCGTTGTTCAGGTTGTGGCTCAATCGCGTCGAAGACGCTGAAGGATCGAGTCCATGTCTGTCCGAGTTGTGGGCTTAAACTGGATCGAGATCGTAACGCAGCGTTGAACATGCTCACTCTCGGACTGAGGGGTAGAGCCTGTGGAGATACTGGATAGCCAGATCTATGAAACCTTCGACTTGACGTAGAGGGGCATCGACAACAAGTCGAAGCGCAGGAAGCCCTTTCCCTGAAGGGGAGGAAGTCACATAAGGATGAACTTACATAGAACAGGAACAATGGATAAAAAAGAGCATCTGATCGAGGTCTGCCCTGTATGCGGCAGCTCTGATATCTACTACGAGGCAGGAGGTTATGCCGGCAAGCTGTATCACTGTAAAAGGTGCGGCTACATCGGCGCGCTGGTCGTCGAGGCCGACAGTGCGATGATAGAGGCGATACGATCTGAGTACGAGAAGAGTCACACCAGAGAGGATCTTGTTGAGGATTGAGGCACATGCTCTCTGAAGGTGCAGATCAGAAGCGTATTTTTAAAACGATAGATGTGCTTGAAGTTCTGGCATGAGGTTTCATGATATCGGGGAGCGCGCTCTGATATCCAGGATTGCGGATATCCTGGGAGGGATCGAGAAGGACGACTGCGCGGTTATTGCGCTTGACGATGAGTATCTGGTTGTGAGCACAGACATTCTGCACAGGGAGACTGATTTTCCCGATCAAGCGACGCCATGGCAGATCGGCTGGATGAGCGCGGCGGTCAACCTG
Organism: Methanothrix sp.; assembly: GCF_024518575.1. GTDB lineage: Archaea > Halobacteriota > Methanosarcinia > Methanotrichales > Methanotrichaceae > Methanothrix_B. The sequence goes on from NZ_JANIHG010000069.1 coordinate 2,116, forward strand.
AGCGACATCGCAGCTATGGGCGCTGAGCCTCTTGGAATTCTGATCGCATCTGGAATACCCCCTGAAACAGACGTTGAGCTCATAGATGAGATCTTCAGGGGAATCAGGGACTGTGTTGAGGCATACGGCACAGAGGTGCTAGGCGGTGATACTGATGCACACAGGGAGCTCACGCTATGCGGCACCGCGCTCGGGCTGGTATCGCGTGAGAGGATCCTGAGGAGGAGAGGCGCGCGGCCAGGGGATCTGCTCTGCACCACCGGCTCTCTCGGCGGAGCTGGAGCCGGACTGAAAGCGCTTGAGGTTGGCAGGTTTGATCTTGCGCGCCGGCTTCTGGAGCCACGCCCCAGGGTGCAGGAGGGCATGGCGCTCTCGAGAACAGGTGCCGTGACAGCGATGATGGACAACAGCGATGGGCTCGCGCTCTCGCTTCACGACCTTGCCGAGGCTGGAGGTACGGGGTTCATCGTCGATTACGATCGAATACCCCTCGCAGACGAGGTGAGAGCGATCGCTGAGAGCGATGAGGAGGCCCTGGAGATGGTTCTCAGCGCAGGAGGCGACTTCGAGCTCCTCTTCACGGTCAGGGAGGATATGATCGATGAGGCGAGAAAAGCCTGCGAGCTCAGCGTGATAGGGCGTGCTGTGGAAAATGGCATCTGGCTCGAGAGGGATGGAAGCATGATGCCCATACCCAGGAGCGGATACGAGCACGGATCATAGTGAAGCCATCTCAAAACCAGCCATGCGACCGGAGTTGCATTCTATTTTCAGAGCAACTCAACTTGTTGGCATTTGCGTAATGCGGATCTGGTGGTGGTCCTGGATCTCAGAGGCAGCTGTTGCAATTAACGGTGGAGTTTACGCGATACGTGCCACGGCAACAGGCAAAGACGCTCCACATTTTGAAGTTGTTTGCTGATACAGTTTAAAAAGACACTGTTATGAAAATATCTGCATCGGAGCATGCCTCTACAGCAGAGGATACCCCCCGAAGTGACTACTCCCGCCAATGAATTGGCGGGCATCTAGGCTTTCGCCACAGACTGTAGCCCCAGTCTGAGAACGTTTATGGCTGCATTATGATCTCTATCCAGAGTCAGGCCGCAGAAAGGACATCTGT
>NZ_JANIHG010000037.1 GCF_024518575.1 Methanothrix sp.
CGGCCATAGCGGCGGGGAAACTCCTGAACCCATCCCGAACTCAGAAGATAAGCCCGCCCACGTCCTGCACTGTACTGAGGTGCGCGAGCCCTCGGAAAATGCAGGTCGCTGCCAACTCTCAATAATACTCTCACTGACAGTCGTTTTTGCATTTTACTTTGAGCATTTCTTTCTTGTAATGCCATGTGACAGATCTAGCTCTTATTTAAAGAGGCACAAGCAGAGCAAAATATTCGAAATCTTCGGGCCTTAATGGACGAGTGCGAATTCACAGGATCCTCTAGCTTATTCCCTCCCGCATGAAGATCTTCTTCGCCTCCTCCAGTATCTTGCATCCTGTGTCGAACGCCAGATCCCTGTTGGGTGAGTTGAAGTACAGGCGCAGCCTGTTGCCGTCCTTATCGCTCTCCACAAGAAGAACCTTGATCTCCATCTCCTTCAGAACGTGTGGCTGGTTCATCGCGACCTCAAGAATTATCGACTTCGCTCTGTCTATCATTGATGCGTCCTGTATCAGGAAATCGACCGTCCATACCGATACAGGATCCCGCATGGACCAGTTCACTATGACCTCTGTGGAGATCACGCTGTTCGGAACCACGATCCTCCTTTTATCCCATGTGCATATGACTGTGTGCCTCAGCGTGATATCCTCTATATACCCGTAGTCGTTGCGGAAGGTGACATAATCGCCTACGCGTATCGGCTGGAAGACCGCTATGAACAGTCCCGATATTAGGTTTGATAGAGCATCCTTCGCAGCAAAGCCTATAGCTAAGCCTGCCAGGCCGGCGCCTGCGAGCAGCGCGACAGCTATCCTGTAAAGCTGCGGTATCTGTAGTATTACCAGGGCAATGCCGGCCAGGTAGATCGCCGCGACCGAGATCCTTCTTATTATGATGTGAAATGTTCTGGTCCTCTCCTCCTCGACATGCTCCGCTCTGAGTATGTTGTTCTTGAGCATCCTGTCAGCAAAGCTCAAAAAATATCTCTGGAGCATTCGATCCGCGAGCTTTGCTGCGATCTGTGTCCCGATGAGAATTACAATTATTATTACAAGGTTTGCTATGAGCGCTATGGGATCTATCCTGCTCAGGGCGCTGTAGAGTATCGTCAGGGAGCTGTTGCTGCTCTGTGCAGCTATCGTCTCTATGGTGTTATTAACGACAGCAGCGGGGTAAACCGTGACGTTCTCGAGCATGTAGCTGGCCATCGCCTCCAGATGCGAGAAGCATGAGATAAAAGTTATGCCATGGAGTTACCTGAAACATATAATAAAAATTTAAGGGTTCACTGTGAGTAAAGGTTATTGAGCGCGTCGATCCAGTCTTCTACGGGGATCCCTTAGTCGCGGCAAGGAAGGCTATCGGGCTGAAGTGAAGCGCATCGTGCGCCCCTGATTCAGGGCGCCCGGTCATGAGATTCAAGTAGGGGGTAAGTTGGATCCCATTCTCTGCGTAACACCTTGAACCACCACAAGCCTATTATCCGGTGAGATCTCCTGCTCATAGTATGGATGTTCAGCGCTTTATTGCCAACGCAATAGATGAGATACGGCGTGAGGTGAAGGGCAAGGCGATAATAGCACTTTCAGGCGGTGTCGACAGCTCTGTCTGTGCAGTTCTTGCGCACAGGGCGCTCGGGGAGAATCTGATACCTGTCTATGTCGACAGCGGTCTAATGAGGCGCTTCGAGTCGGAGCGGATCGTGGAGCTCTTCAGCCATCTCAATCTCATAAAAGTGGATGCATCAGAGAGGTTCCTGAACGCGTTGAAGGGTGTGACAGATCCGGAGCAGAAGAGGAAGATCATAGGCGAGACCTTCATCAGGGTCTTCGAGGAGGTCGCAGCCGAGGTCGGTGCAGAGTATCTGATCCAGGGCACGATCTACCCCGACAGGATCGAGTCAGAGGGCGGGATAAAGTCGCATCACAACGTCGGCGGGCTGCCTCTGCACATCGAGTTCAAGGGCATAATCGAGCCGATGCGTGATCTCTATAAAGACGAGGTCAGGGAGGTCGCAAGGGCGCTTGGTCTGCCGATGGAGATAAGCGAGAGGATGCCGTATCCTGGGCCAGGCCTCGCGGTCAGAATCGTGGGCGAGATAACAAAGGAGAAGCTGGAGGTCGTGCGAACCGCAAACGCGATAGTCGAGGAGGAGATATCATCCTTCAAGCCGTGGCAGGCGTTCGCGGCTGTGATCGGAAAGGCCACAGGCGTCAAGGGCGACAACAGGGTCTACGGCTGGGTCGTCGCAGTGAGGGCTGTGACGTCTAGAGATGCCATGACGGCTGACGTCCTGGAGCTCCCCTGGGATGCGCTCAGAAGGATATCCTCAAGGATAACAGGCGAGATACCAGGCGTGGCCAGGGTGGTGTACGACATCACACCGAAACCGCCAGGCACGATAGAGTTCGAGTGATTCCTCGCAATATTGCATCGCTGAAGAGCTTCGTGTATGGTGGACGCTCCCCGCCATGAAGGGCGGAGCTTCTGGGCTTACCGCCAGAGACTGCGTTCCCAGTCTCATGAGCCCCTCATGCAGCACTCTGCCTACGAGACATACTCCAGGAGCACGATCTTCTGCTTATCGAGATCCTCTCTAGATACATGGAGAAGCTTCTCAGGCCCGAGGACCTTCCGCCCTCTGGCAGCCTTGATGAACTTGTCCACAGGGTCGAGATCGAACGCCAGAGCCGGCGTCCTGTAGTGCATCGGAATCACCAGCTTCGGCCTGAGCTTGTCTATGACGGCCAGAGCACCGCGGGCATCTATCGTGAATGTCCCGCCGACGGGGATGAGGAGAATGTCCACATCGCCTATCGCCCTCGCGTCGCTCTCACTGAGCACATGCCCCAGGTCTCCCAGGTGACACAGCCTGATATCGTCCATTGTGAAGCAGAAGACCGTGTTCGTGCCCCTTAATTTGCCTCCTGCATCGTCATGGTATGTCGCAATGCCCTTCACCTCGATGCCAGCTGCTTTATAGATCCCAGGATGCTTTATCACGATCGGCGATCCCAGCACCGCCTCAACATTGTTGTGATCGAAATGGTCGTGGCTCACTAAAACGACATCCGCTCTGATCGGCGGGAGCGTGTAGCCGACGCTCTCATCAGGGGGATCGGTCACAACGGTCCTTCCTATTGAATCGGTTATCTGAAAGCAGGAATGCCCCAGCCACTTTATATCCATGCTCCATCACCCTCTGTGCTTATTCCGTACATATGAGGCACAGTATCTCAACCTGCCATCTCCTGTTACACAATATAAAAAGAAATGTTTTGCAGTTCTGCCGGTAGCTCACATGCCGGTCGCGGCTGCCAGCGCCATGCTGCTCTCCCGGGAGCCGTTGCCCTCAACGAGCACGACGCTGCTGCTGTTTGTCCAGAGGTACAGGAACCTTATCGATCTGCCCCGGAGATCACTGACTAGGTCTCTTATCTCGAGGGCATCATGACCATTTATAGTAGCATTCGAAAACCTGTCGATCCCTTTAACGGGCGGGTACTTGAACTCGTCCCTGCTCCTGTAGTTCTCGTATGCGGCCCGTGCATATGCAGCATCCTCCAGGGAGAGTATCGTGATCTTCGCGTCGTAATCCACGCCCATCTCGCCCCAGATGTACTTCCCGATCGACACATCCTTCACACTGCCGATGTCCTTCGCGCCGTAAAAATCCGTGATCTCCTCTGATATGTTCACTCCGGTGGTGTTTGAGTCGATCACGCCCAGCAGCTTGAATCCCGCAGGGAGATTCCCAGTGGGCACACTTACAGCATGCGCCAAACCGAATGCAATCAGAAGAATTGAGATGAACGTTATGGGTCTGGATATCATGGTCATAGCCAGGTATCATAAAGAGATAAAGATTGCTGTCCTGCAGTGGCCGATACCTGGAACCACTGCACGATGCCGTGTCATCTAACCTGCGTGACCTCATTTGGACTGGTTGTGTACCTGAAATCAACAGCATTAGTACCGCAGGATCCATGAGCAATTGTGCCGTTGGACGGCGATTTCTGAGGGGATATCTGAATAGAGCACCAACCGGATCTTCATGCCTCCTGAAAAACCCTGAGGATGCCGATTCTGCTTCCCAGGGAGGTGCAGTGGTATAACTGCATTCCATGCGCAGCATTTGCCGCTGTGTGCAGAAAATATATATTTGAATTTCACCGATATAAAAGTGGAAAAGAATCTAATCAATACCATATAAAAGAAGGATGTTTCGGACGATGAAAGATTGTGTGGTACCTGATACAAGCGTCGTCATCGACGGCAGAATATCGGCCAGGGTCAAGTCCGGCGCGCTTGCCGGCAGGAGAATCGTGATACCGGAGGCGGTTGTCGCTGAGCTCGAGGCTCAGGCGAACCACGGGCGCGAGATCGGGATAAAGGGGCTCGAGGAGCTGAGGCGCCTCTCGGAGCTCGCAAAGGCCGGGAAGATAGAGCTTGAGTACGTGGGTGTGAGGCCTGATCTGGATCAGATCAAGCTCGCTGGCGGCGGCGAGATCGATGCCATGATCAGGGATGTCGCCCTGGAGCTGGGTGCATCGTTTCTTACAAGCGATACGGTTCAGTACAAGGTAGCTCAGGCCATGGGACTGGATGTTGAATACATAAGACCGGAGAAGGATGAGATAAAGAAGCTCAGCATAGAGAAGTTCTTCACAGAGGATACGCTTTCCGTTCACCTCAAGGAGGATGCAATCCCGATGGCCAAGCGCGGCGGGGTGGGCGCGTTCAAGCTTGTGAAGCTCGATGACAAGCCCCTCCGGGAGAAGGACCTGCGCGAGATGGCCAGGGAGATCATCGAGCGCGCAAAGCTCGATCCTGAGGGGTACATAGAGATCGAGAGGAACGGGGCCACGGTTGTGCAGCTCGGACCCATGCGCATCGCGATAACGAGACCTCCGTTCTCAGATGGTCTTGAGATAACAGCGGTCAGACCCGTCGCAAAGGTGGATCTTGACTCCTACAAGCACGCAGACGAGCTCAAGGCGAGGCTGAGCGAGGGCCAGAGGGGGATTCTAATCGCAGGTCCTCCCGGCTCAGGCAAGTCGACGCTTGCGGCAGGCATAGCCGAGTACCTGCTGAAGTGCGATTACGTCGTCAAGACGATGGAGTCGCCCAGAGACCTCCAGGTGCCTCCTGAGGTGACTCAGTACGGCCCGCTCGAGGGATCGATGGAGGCATCGTCGGAGATACTGCTTCTGGTCAGGCCTGATTACACGATCTACGACGAGGTCAGGAAGACCCAGGACTTCGTGGTCTTCGCGGACATGCGGCTCGCCGGAGTGGGAATGATCGGCGTGGTGCATGCCAACAAGCCGATAGATGCCCTCCAGAGGCTTCTCGGCAGGGTGGAGCTGGGCATGATCCCCCAGGTCGTCGATACCGTGGTCTTCATAGAGCGCGGCGAGGTCACCAAGCTCCTAGACGTGGAGTTTGTTGTCAAGGTGCCTACCGGCATGGTCGAGGCGGATCTCGCCAGACCGGTCGTGGTTGTGAGGGACTTCGAGACAGGGGCTGTGGAGTACGAGATGTACAGCTACGGCGATCAGATCGTGGTGATGCCTGTAACAAAGCCCAAAAAAAAGCCGGTATGGCGTCTCGCCTCTAAAGAGATTGAGAAGGAGCTCGCACATCATGTGAAGGGCCCTTTTGAGGTCGAGATGATCTCCGACAGCAGCATGGTAGTGACCGTTCCTGAGTCCCAGATCCCGAGGGTCATAGGAAAGGCCGGACGGAACATAGAGCAGATAGAGCGAGCGCTCGGGATGCACATAGACATACGCGGGAGGAGAGAGGAGCCGGACGTAATATCCCCCAGGGTGGAGGAGAGCGACAGGCATCTCATACTCTGGGTGGGAGCCGGCGCTGGAGCGAGCGCAGAGGTCTTCGTGGGGAGCGAGCCTGTGTTCACCGCGACCATCGGCAGGCGTGGCGACATAAGAATCGCAAAGTCGTCGGAGATCGCACGATTGATGCTGAACAGGCTCAAGAGAGGGGAGAGGGTCGAGGTCAGGCTGATAGAGGGGTAGTCTGGAGAGATGAGCGCGTCTGGGATATACAGACTGTTCTTCAGGCTCCTGAACAGCCTTTTCGTTCTTCCAGCTTTCAGGATCGGCCTGGGGCGCATCGTCTCGAATCCGGTGACAGGCCGGGTCATGGTGCTCATCCTGAAGGGCAGGAAGACGGGAAGGACGCGGTACACGCCCGTGGGTTACGCCACTATAGGCGAAAGGATCTACTGCTACCGTGGCGAGAGATCGCAGGGCGCCTGGTATCTCAACCTCCTCGCAGAGCCACATATTGAGGTCATGCTTCCGGAAAGGAGGATCAGGGGGCATGCGGAGGAGGTCAGCGATGATGATGAGAAGTTCGCTGCGCTTCGCCAGATACTGAAAAACGGCGGACTGAGCGGATTCATCTACGGCTTCAACCCGTGGACCGTTGAGGAGAGAGTGTTCAGGGAGAGGATGAGGGGAGTGGCGGTCATCCGCATAGATCCAGAAGACCCATTGACCTAGCGCGATGGTCACTCTCCATGCGCTCCCACACAGGAATAACGTGACCCCTTATCTCCCTGGTGAGACGATCTCCCAAAAAGCAGCGATATTTTGATCGAAATCGACGAAACAACGTGACCTCGCATCTTCCTGGTGCTGTGTTGGATAACTTTTTCAGAATTCCATCTCTAGGCATCGATTCTTGGCTAATTTCCATCTTTACTCCTGATGGCATTCGGTTAAGAATTTTAGGACTTATCCAACACAGCATATTCCTGGTTCGAAAATGGCGTGACATCATCTCCGGCGGAGTTCGCGCTCTGAACCACACAGACAATTCTCATCCAGATGGGCGGGACTGCATCATGCTTCACGCAGGCATGGAACCTTTCCGGGTATTTCTCAGCCCGTTCTCATCTGCGAGCCGCCTGATGAGATCTGCTGTTCTTCTGCCGTACCAGCCGAGCTTCACGTATCTCGGGTAGACCGGCAGCCTCTCCACGAGCACGATCCCCCTCAGCTCATCGATCTCCGGCCATCTCCTCTCAGGGTTGATCCAGTCAGGGGTCACGGGGCTGATCCCACCGAGATCATCTGCTCCGGCTCTCAGGAGGGGAACCGGATCCACCAGGTTTGGGGGCACCTGGATGGATATCTCCGGCGGCAGGATCCTCCTGGCGATGGATACCAGCTCCACAAGCTCCTCTGTAGAGGGGGGTCGCATCCTCTCCGACTCGGTCCCCGGCTTTGGATCCAGCGGCTGGATTATGACCTCCTGTATGTGGCCATGCTCCCTGTGGAGCTCTGCGATTGCCTCAAGCGATCTCACCCGATCCCCGGAGCTCTCACCTATGCCCACGAGTATGCCAGTGGTGAAAGGTATTCTGAGCGCACCTGCATCGGATATTGTCCTGATGCGAACCTCCGGTCTCTTCCCCGGCGATCTCTCATGTACTTTAAGATGGGCTGTGCTCTCGAGCATCAGGCCCATCGAGGCGTTGTAGGGCGCAAGGAGCTCCAGCTCCTCGCGTGTCAGGATGCCTGCATTCGTATGAGGAAGAAGCTCCCTCTCAAGGGCGAGCTCGCAGAGTTCGACAAGATACTCCAGTAGCTCGAGCCTGTCTCCGTACACCTCCCACGGCCTGTCTCCCATCGTGAAGAGGGCCTCTGAGCAGCCCGCCCTCTGAGCTCGATCCATCAACCTCAGGGCTTCACTTCTTGATATCACCCTGGCGCGATCCGGATCCCGTCTGAAAGAGCAGTAACCGCAGGCGTTTCTGCAGAGGTCGGTGACCGGTATGAAGACGTTTCTCGAGAAGGTCGCCCTCAGCGCCTCAGCTCGACGAGCTTCAGCGTGTACCCCTTCGAGCACTCCTCCGGCGCCTCTCCAACGACCTCCACTATCGTGCATCTGTCGCCCCTCTTGAGCCCGGCGGGGTGGCATATATCGTACATCCTGCACTCCGTCACATCACAATCGATCGGCTCGTAGATTATCTTCGATCCTGCAAACGATTTGCGTGCATCCATAGCCGCGATCGTGGGGCTCTCAGTAACCTCAACAGCGCGCACACCCTCCTCATGCAGCGGGCAGTCGTGGACCAGCTCCCCCTTTATTCCCAGTATCCTGTATCTCCTTCCAGGCTCGAGGTTCATGCATGTGTTTCTCAGCTTGCAGCTCTCGCACTCCGGCGTGGGTCCGTTGAATATGAACTCCATGCCGATCGTTGCAAGCTTCGTTCCTATCAGGGTGATCTGAGTTGTCGGCTCAGCCATTTTTAACCTCCTGAGTAATATTCATATTATCATATCACCTTCGTTGTCTCAGCAGCCGCTCTCGCTGCATCTTCTGTCAGCCCGCTTCCGAGTATAGTATACCTCTCGGGCCTGATCGTGTGCGCCTTGGTCAGGGCCTCGACCACCACGTCCTCCGGTATTTTCAGCTCTTGCGCGGATGTTGGCGCTCCGAGCACCTGGAGCGTCTCCCGGATCATCTTCCAGTCTCCGCCATGCAGGTACATCATTATGATCGTCCCCATGCCGCATAGCTCGCCGTGGAGCCCGCATCCGGGGGCGATTCTGTTCAGGGCGTGTGCAAACATGTGCTCCGAGCCGCTTGCGGGTCTGGATGATCCCGCTATGCTCATTGCAACACCGCTGGATATCAGCGCCTGGACCACTATCTTCGCCGAGGGCTCGTGGCCTGGCTTGATGCTAGGAGCCATCTCGACGAGCATACTCGCGGTCATGCTCGATAGTGCGGCTGCATACTCGCTGTAATCCTCACACCTGAGCCTCTTCGCGAGCTTCCAGTCGAGGATCGCGGTGTAGTTCGATATTATATCCCCACATCCAGCTGACATCAGCCTCGGAGGGGCTCTGGATATTATCCCTGTGTCGGCTATGATCGCGAGAGGCGCGCGGGTTGGAATTGACTTCGTCTCGCCGTCCATGTTGAGCGATGCCATCGCGGACGCGATGCCATCGTGAGATGCTGCTGTTGGAACGCTGAGATACGGTATGTCGAGATGGAATGCGGCGAGCTTTGCTATGTCTATCGATCTTCCGCCGCCCGCTCCTATGAGAAAATCCGCCTTGAAGTCCAAAGCGAATGACTTAACCCGATCGACCTCTGCTGGCCTGGAATCCCTCGTGATCGTGACCTCTGCATCGAAGCCGCGATCTTTGAGAATGGCCACGATGTTATCTCCAGCAACCGATCTGGTCTGTGGACCTGTTATGACGAGCGCTCTGCCGGTGAGGCGGAGATCTACGCAGACATCGCCGATATCAGCCAGAGCTCCAGCGCCTGCGACGACCCTTCTGGGCAGCTCCATCCAGCTCGCACTTCTGCTTCTCATTCTCAACATCCACTCATATTTTGATCTCGGATCTGAGATCCTGGAGTATCTTGTCCCTGATCCTGTTGACCTCAAGGCTGGTCCTCTTCCTGGGCCTGGGCAGATCTATGCCTATGATCTCCTTCACCCTGCCCGGCCTCGCGGAGAAGACGATGATCCTGTCACCTAGATATATCGCCTCGTCGACGCTGTGCGTGACGAATATGATCGTCTTTCTCTCCTGCTCCCAAATCCTGAGGAGCTCTGACTGCATCACGTTTCTGGTCTGCGCATCCAGCGCTCCGAACGGCTCGTCCATGAGCAGCGCCTTGGGATTGTTGACAAGAGCTCTCGCAATCGCGACCCTCTGCTTCATGCCTCCGGAGAGCTCATGCGGGTACCTGCTCTCGAACCGCTCCAGCCCGACCATCTTCAGGTACTCTCTTGCGAGCCTGTAGCGTTCCTCCTTGGGAACTCCTCTGATCTCAGGACCAAAAGCAACGTTGTCCAGAACTGTGCGCCATGGAAAGAGCGAGTACTCCTGGAAGACCATGCCCCTCTCAGGCCCGGGACCTCTTATTGGGGCGCCATCGAGCAGCACACTTCCAGACGACGGGAACTCGAGACCTGCGATTATCCTGAGCAGGGTGGTCTTGCCGCATCCAGACGGCCCTATGAAGCATACGAACTCGCCCTCATCCACGGACATGCTTATGTCTCGAAGTACTTCCATGCTCTTTCCATCGACATCGAAGACCTTTGATACCGATCTGACCTCCAGCAGGGACATTCGCTCAGGTGTTCATCCAGCATACCGTATAGAGCTTTCCGTAGGATGCGCCCAGCTGAGATGCGGATGTTGAATCGAGGTTTTGAATTTGCAATCTGGGTGAAGATCGTGTTCCTGAGCATGATTCACGTGATACGGGCACGCGGGATCGCAACAAACCCAGCACCCAGAACACAACCACAAAAGAAGAGATGGCATCCTCTGTGGCGCTCACAGAGGATGAGATGATCTCATTGCCTGTCGATGGTCTCCACGGTCACAACCCTGTATGCATATCTTATCTTCATCTCCTCTCTAGGTGCCACCTTCAGGTTCCATTTGAGGAGTGTTGCAGTCATCTCCGATGGCTCAGGGGAGACATCGATCACCTTCGCCTCCATCGGTATGGTATCCTTAACCTCGAGATCGATCTCCTTATCGGTGTTGGATTTGATCTCGAGCTGGTACGTCCAGTTCTCCGTGGTCACCTTTGCGGTGCCGTTTCCGAACGAGACGACGTTTTCGGTGATGTTGTAGTCGATGAGCTTCTTCGAGAGCTTGAGATCAGCAGATGGCCCCAGGCTCAGTGATGCATTAGCCCCCTTCGGAGTGTATGGCATGCTCAGAGTGGTCACATACTCCCCATCCCTGAACACCTGCGCCTTCCCATCCGGCCACGGATGATCGGCTGTGTTGTTCGCCCTTATCTCCTCCCTCGCCGGCCCGTCCGGGTTGTAATAGGCATCCCATGTGTAGACGCGCCAGGCGGGGGCCAGATCCTCGAATAGCGGCAGTCCTATCGATTTCCCGGCGACAAGATCCGTCCTGTTCTCCAGAACGAATACGAAGAGCGTCTCGAGCTCGCCAGTCGGAGCGCCTGCTGCGATATCATATGCTGAGAGAGCCTCCTCAGCTTTGGCTGCGGTCGGAGCTGGGGCTCTCATCATAACCGGGATCTCCCTCTCCGGCATCGCCACGAGCCTGATCTGAACGTTCTTCAGGTCCTCCATGAGATCGACGTTTATGAGGGCGTTAGCGGTCAGGAGCATCGAATCGTTCAGGAGGTGTATGTAGTAGTTTGGAGCCCAGTGTCCGCCATCTCTGACCACGTAGCTCAGCAGGAAGCTCTGCCTGGCAGTTGATGAGACGTTCATGGTGTACACAGGCATCCTCTCGTAGACTATGCGCTCCAGCGAGGAGTTTGTGACAAGGAAAAGAGCAGAGCTCGTATCAGCATTCTCTGGAATATCAACAACGAATTTGTGTATGCCCTCCGTCAGATCCATGCTGCCCGTCCGCTTCACGAATACCAGGCCATCCTGATAGATCGTCACAGAATCGACTGGCAGGCTTATCGCAGTTGTGGCCACAACCTCCTTCGCGCTGTCCACTGCGGTTGCGGAGCATGAGACAGCGAGAAGGAGCATGGCAAGAATTGTCCATGATCTCATATCGAATCCCCCATGGTACTGAGAATCTCCATGCAGATATAGACTTCCCCCAAAAGCACCGGCACTCTGAATAGGCGGAGGAGCGATTGCTGCTCAACTCCATTCAGATGCCACGACGGAATGCTTATATCCATTAGCATTGCTCTCCAAGATTCTTGCTAGATGGTGTTCACATGTTTCTGGATTTCATGAGCGAGGTCGAGGGGATACTGAAAGAGGGTCTCGATCGCTGCGGTCTGAGCGTATCACTGGAGAACAGCCTGGATCTGAGCCCGCATGCAGATCTCTCCACGACGGTTGCGTTCAGGCTCTCGCCTGCGCTGAAGAAGAGCCCGAAGGATATTGCAGCAGAAATATACAGCTCCATGGGCTCCCCGTCCCGCTGGGTTGATCGCGCGGAGCTTGTGGGACCTTACATAAATTTCCACATGAGCCGCAGCTTCCTGGACCATGTTGTTCTGGAGGCCCAGGGCGAGGATGCCTGGAGGGGCAGGATGTCGGGCTCTGTCATCGTCGAGCACACATCCGCAAACCCAGATGGTCCGCTTCATGTAGGGCACATAAGAAACTCCGTGATCGGGGATACAATTGTCCGGATACTCCGCCGTGCCGGCTACAGCGTCGAGTCACAGTACTACGTGAACGATATGGGAAGGCAGACCGCAATGGTGGTCTGGGGATGCGATCACCTCGATCTCGACGATTCCAAGCCAGACCATGCGATAGCGCGTGTCTACATCGCAGCTCACAGGATCATGAACGAACGGCCCGAGCTCTCCGCAGAGGTGGACGAGCTCATGAGGCGCTACGAGTCCAGGGATCCGGAGACTGTGGAGAAGTTCCAGCGCGCAGCGAAGTATGCCATCTCAGGCATCGAGAGCACGCTCCACAGGATGAACATCCACCACGACTCCTACAAGTGGGAGTCGGAGTTCGTATGGGATGGCTCTGTCGATGAGATCCTGGATATGCTGGAGAGGACCGGAAGGACCGTGCTGAAGGATGGTGCTCTGCAGCTGGATCTGAGCGAGGAGGGCTTCGAGAAGAGCCTGGTGCTGAGAAGGGCTGATGGGACAACCCTCTACACAACACGGGACCTCGCGTACCATAAATGGAAGGCAGAGAACTATGAGCGCGTCGTAGAGGTGCTTGGTGCAGACCACAAGTTAGTATCAGCTCAGCTCCGCACAGCGCTGCGGATTCTCGGTATAAAGGAGCCTGAGGTTGTCATATTCGAGTTTGTCTCTCTTCCAGACGGATCGATGTCAACACGCCGCGGGAAGTTCATCTCTGCTGATGAGCTTCTCGATGAGGTCGAGAAGCAGGCCTACATCGAGGTCACGAAGAGAAGGCCTGAGATGGATGAGGATTTCAGGAAGGAAGTGGCCGGAAAGGTGGCTGTTGGCGCTGTGAGATACGATATCGTGAGGGTATCAGCAGACAAGGCGACAATGTTCGACTGGAAGGCAGCTCTCGACTTCGAGAAGCTCTCCGCCCCGTTCATACAGTACTCGCATGCGAGGGCGTGCAGCATTCTCAAGAAAGCGGGCGATCTCGATGAGTTCGATCCGGGGCTTCTGAGAGATGATCACGAGATCTCCCTGATAAAGAAGATCGCAGAGTTCGACCTGGTCATAGACAGGGCTGCCAGGGAGCTCAAGCCGCATCAGCTCGCGACCTATGCGAGGGAGCTCGCGGAGAGGTTCAATCTCTTCTACCGGTACGATCCTGTGCTGGATGCAAAACCCGATGAGCTCCGTAACGCACGGCTCGCCCTGGTGAGGGCATCAAGGAACGCTCTGAGCGCAACCCTGGAGACTCTAGGAATAGAGGCGCCTGAGAGCATGTGATACATGATCAGGGATAAAAGAGCCTCTTCAGGCTCTTCATGTATTTTTCTGACCAGGCGCTCACTCGAGCCGATGCCTGATGCAGATGCCTGTGTCTTGTAACGCAGGTGCGTCAGACCTGCGTCTATGATGGCATCGCATATCGCCTCGAGTGCTGATGCTGAATTTCCAGGCACCGCCTGCTCATGCGCTCCTCATAGCGGAGGTCCCATGCATTCCGGTTAGAGTACTCTGATAGTGTGCCTGATATGCAAGAGTCTGATCAGGCTGGTTAACAGGTTCATATTATTTTGATATTATACTTCTCTGTGCACATTTTGATCCGACCGGCCACTCAAAAACATAATTTTAAAATACTTGGTGTGTTTATACTTTTGTAAGGCGATGAAGGGGATGAACTGATGAGGTTCTGTGTATCCAAAACCCATTCTGGGGTAAGATGTGTGATGAGGCTTGGCATCCTGATCGTGCTGGTGGCATCTGTCCTGACAGCATGTGTGCATGCGCATCCGCTCTATTTTCCATTGAGTGAGCACACCATGACCACAAAGGTGAGCCCGAGTGGCGTGCCGCAGTCGAGGACCTACACATTCACTCAGGATGATGTGGAGGCTGTCTGCTGGCTCAAGGTGTGGAGGGACCAGAGGGCGCACACTGTGGAGTGGAGATGGTACTCGCCGAACATGCGCGTGTACAAGAGGAGCTTCGGGGTGATACCCGCCATAGATGGACCTGCCGGCATGTGGAGCTCCTGCATATGGAGCGGCCTAAGGATAAAGGGAGAGGACGTGGCGAACCTTCCTGGCACTTGGAAGGTGGACGTAATCGTGGACTTCAGGAAGGTCCTGACAGAGTACTTCACGATCGGGGGGAACCAGGCCCCATGCTGTTAGCTGACGGCAAGATCTAATTACCATAGGGGATCTTCCCTCGAAGCATGGAGTACACGTTCAAGAGAGGTCACACTCCCGACATGGACAGAATAGAGGGGATACTGAGGGAGATATTCTCCTCAGGAATCACCAGGAACGGCGAGACGATCACACTCAGCTACGGCGCCCTGAAGAGCTGCCAGATCTGGATAGAGAATAAGAAGCTGAATGTGCTGACGGAGTCGCTTCCCGGCGCCCCTGACGATATGATCATGGACACAAACCGCAGGTTCAGGAAGTTCCTCGAGAAGGCTACAGGATACACGACCAAGCAGCGCGTGCAGATGGCGAAGAGAGAGGCACAGGGAGAGTGAAAGCAGACCCGCCGGCCTTGCATAGCTCCGGCCTCAGTTCCTCCCTTCAGACGAGACAGAAATACAACCGTAACCTGTAGGCGGTATTTATCTCGTTGGAGCGGAGAGGACGAAAAGGGAAGAGCCCGGACTTCAGGCCGGGGATGAAAACGGCGCCTGTAATAAAAGACGTGCCAAAAAGATGAAGGTGGTCCACGATATAGTTGTAGAGTGTAATGATTGTAAAAAATGATGATGCCAATCGAGCTCTTTCATGGTAAGCGGAGCCTTCTTCTGAGGTGATTGG
>NZ_JANIHG010000013.1 GCF_024518575.1 Methanothrix sp.
GCACAGAGCAGAGAGATGCTGAGACCAGCGAGCCCATCTGGGGGAGGGAGGCTGGATCACAACCATCCGGATTCGCGCTGGCACTCATTCTGCTCATCTCTGCTCTGGTCTGGATGAGATCCCTTTGATGGGAGATGCTCACGCATTCTTAATATATCATACCGTGATTCTATCTCACATGATAGTATCTGTCTCACGCTCCTCCATCTCTGGAACTGTATGCGCGCCGCCGTCGAAGAGCTACACGCACAGAGCTGTGCTGATCACAGCTCTCTCCGACTCTGGGCGCGTGCACAGGCCGCTCATATCCGCAGACACCAAAGCGACGATATCAGCATGCGAGGCCTTCGGGGCTGATGTCAGTTTACATGGAGACTCTCTCGAGATCCAGGGGGTCTCCGGCACACCGAGGACCCCTGAGAATGTCATAGATGTTCTGAACTCCGGGACGACGCTCAGGTTCATGGCGGCGGTTGCAGCGCTCACAGACGGAGCAGTCCTCACCGGCGACAGCTCGATACGCAGCAGGCCGAACGGCCCGCTTCTCAAAGCGCTCAACGATCTCGGCGCTGAGGCGTTCTCCATTAGAGGGAACGATCGTGCGCCTCTGGTCGTAAGAGGGCGGATCAGGGGCGGATCGACATCTCTGGATGGCAGCGTGAGCTCGCAGTTCCTCTCAGCCCTCCTGATAGCATGCCCGCTATCCAGCGGCGATACGACGATCTCGATAAAGGGCGAGCTGAAGTCCAGGCCGTATGCTGAGATCACTCTGGACATTCTGAGGGAGGCGGGGGCTGAGATACACGTTGATGGGAATCTCTTCCGCATGTGTGGTGGTCAGAGATACAGGCTTCAGGAGTACACGGTGCCTGGAGATTTCTCATCCGCCTCGTATCCCCTGGCAGCGGCCGCGCTTGCAGGCTCTGCGACCGTGAAGGGCCTGTTCCCGTCGAGGCAGGGCGATTCTGCGATAGTTGCGATTCTGAGAGAGATGGGTGCTGATATCTCATGGGATAGAGAGCGCGGAGAGGTAGCGGTATCTGAAGCGGATCTTAAGGGCACAGAGATAGATGCGAGCCTGACCCCGGATCTCGTGCCGACCCTCGCGGTGCTGGGGGCGGTCGCCGAGGGGCATACAGTTATAAAAAACGCGGAGCATGTCCGCCACAAGGAGACCGACAGGATCCATGCGATGGCTGTCGAGCTGAAAAAGATGGGCGCAGACATAAGAGAGAGGCCTGACGGCCTGGAGATCGCTGGAGGAGAACTGCACGGAGCAGATCTCCACGGGTACCACGACCACAGGATCGTGATGGCCCTGACCCTGGCGGGGATCGTGGCAGGAGATACGAGAATAGATACAGCGGAATCTGTCGATGTATCTTATCCAGGGTTCTTTGAGGATATGAGACGGCTTGGAGCTAATTTGAGCATATCTCCATGATGCTCTGATCGGAGCAGTCTGACCTGGAGCGGACTCCAGGCAGGGTGCTCTCCTCTCACGACCGAATTCGCGAAATCAGGAAGGAGTACTGGACTTCGACGCTTCCCTCACGCGACGCCTGTAGTAGCTTATCGGGTGCCGGATGCGCCTGCATATCTCATCGCCCCCCGGGCAGTTTCCGTATGTGAGCATCGTGGAGCATGATGGGGGGGTGTATCTCGTCCCTGTGGATCCTGCTATGTGCTCTATCTGGTATCTGGTCATCTCCTCGTCAAAGTCCGGACTGTTGTTGAAAACGCCCACGATCTCTTCAACAGACAGATTTATGTTGAGCAGGAAGCTTGTGAGCGCAAATCTTGCTGTGTGTGCCAGGTTTCTGCCTGAAGCTAGCTGCTCCAGCAGCGATCTCATGCAGGGCGGCAGAGCATCCCTTCTGAACTCTCCGAGATCCACGATTGAGCTCTGCTTCGATGATTCGAGCTCATCTCTTATGGATTTCAGATGATCAGACAGGCTCTCGCATATGCTTCCAGCATCGAGCGGAAGCCCCTCTTGTATCCTGTCCTTGATCCTCTCCTCCATGAGGCGGAGCAGCTCTTCACGGGTGACTGTGAGATACCCGCGGTCGAGGGTTCTGTTGATGAGCTTCCACTTCTGGCTCCTGAACCTTGCCGCGGCCATCACAAAATCAACAAAATGTATCCTGAAGTTCTCACCGTCATATAGAGGGCCCATCCCCAGGTCACTGGCGATCTCCAGCACCTCTTCTGTATCCGAGCTCTTCAACCTCCTGTGAGCTAGCTTCGCCTCCGCCAGGACATAGCGTCTCAGAAGATAGTCATCATCGATGCAGGAGACTATCAGCCTGGCCAGAGGATACGAAAGGAGCTCGACGCTCTGCTTCACGGTGTCTGACGTGTCAGCATCCGGTATCTCTCCCTGGAGCGCTCCGCGGACACGCTCAACTGCCCTGCGCCTTACAGGCTGGAACGCCCTGCTCCTTAGCACATCCTCTAACGGGGCGTCAATAAGCTTGATATCTTCTGCTGCTGCGTGGGTGAATGGATACCAGAACGTTCTCATTCCTGCTCTATTCTGGGCGCCAGCAGGTAGCTCACATGGACCTCATTCAGCCTGAAGCTGATCCGCAGCGGGTAGTCGATTCCTATCTCGAGCTTCACCTCTGGGGCCTTTCCTATCGATTTGCTCATGTCCGAGAGATAATCGAGCGAGAATAAGGACCTCGCCTCTCCGGGCTTCATGTCGAGAAGCTCTGAGCTCGGCATCGTGAGCTTCAGCGCATCTATGTCGCCCTTCGCCTCCATGTAGAAGACATCGTCCTTCACGCCCAGCACCACATGGTCGCTCACCTTCTCCGCAGCCTTGATCGCCCTTCTGAACTCCGCCCCAGGGATCGTCACATGTGCCGGAAGATCCAGCTCCGGAATCCTCGGCTCCTTGCGTATCGCGCTCGGATCTATCAGGCTGAGTGTGTATGAGAGCGAGCCAACACCTATCTTCAGCTTCCGCTCCTCCTCCAGGAGCTCCAGACGCACACGCTCGCCCCGGTCAGCCATGCTCAGAAGATCGCTCAGACGCACCAGATCAACCCCGATCTCCCCAGGGGTCGCCTGATAGAACTCGAATGCAGATGCATCGATCCTGAGTGAGACCATTGCGACGTTCGCCGGATCGACCGCCTTTAGCTCGAGTCCCCTCTCTGATATCGTAAACTTGACCTCATCGACCAAGGAAGATACTGCCTCGATCGCATCCCGCAGGGTTTCTGCATCAATAACTGCCTTCAGCATCCTAGCGCCTCCAGAAAAGAAAGTATCTAGTATTTAATATAGTTTTCCGTGTGATCCATCATTCAGTCATACTCTCTCCAGGTATTACCACACTTTGTGCATCTGAAGAAGCGGACCTCGGACTCATCAGCGGCTCTCAGCTGTCTGAGCCACCAGTAGGCAGTATCGTTCCCGCACTCCGGGCATTTCGCTTTTGTTGTCGGCAGGCCTGCGGATTCCTGCTCGAGCACTGGCACAGACCTCTCGAGCTTGTTTGTCACCGAGACGATTGGGTTGTTAGAACTCTTCGGTATCTTCATACCGCACTTTCTGCAAACCATCATCCCCTCTTTGGGGACCATCATGCTCTTACACGCAGGGCAGAACTCCATCGGCCAGCTGGTCGACCCGTGCTATATTAAAGGTTGCGATTGTTGTTGTATCGGCCAGAATGCCAAGAACTGCCATTTGTGTGATTGGCCATAGCAGCCACTGCTTCTGCGCTGGCGGCGTTGAAAAACGCTCACCTTGGACAGAGGGCAGGGGATGTGGTCACTTCATAGGATCTCCTGGGGTGAAGGGGTAGCGGAAACCCAGGCCTTCAGGGCTGGGAGGAGCGTACCCAACCATAATTATTTGTCTCCTGAAGTTTATCTTCAATACGATGCTTCAGACCTTGATGGTTAAGCTTGATCCCTCCCCGGAACAACATAAGATGCTCTGCGAAACGATGAAGAGGTTCAACGAAGCATGCAATGACATAGCAGAGATTGCTTTTGCTATGCACAGTGCCAACAAGATTGAAGTCCATAAAAAAGCCGGCTATACTGTCAGAGAGCGGTTCGGGCTTTCTTCCCAGCTTACAGTTAGAGCCATTTCCAAGGTCTGTGAAGCTTATGATAGAGATAAGTCCATCAAACCAGAGTTCAGGCTGGAGGAGCTATTGTCTATGACCAACATATCCTCTCCTGGAGAGGACTTGAGGAGGATTCTCTGGTTACACTCCAGGGCCGGCAAACTCAGAATCGGTGAATACCAGAAAGCGAGGCTCGAGAGAATTCGAGGACAGGCAGATTTGATCCTGGTTAACGGAATCTTCTCTCTCTGTGCAGCGGCTGAGGTAGCCGATCCATCTCCTTATGGCCCTCTCGGTGTTCTTGGCGTAGACCTCGGTATTAAGTATCTGGCCCTATACAGCGACGGAGAAATCCACTGTGGCGAGAAGCTCGCTCAAACCAGAGATGAATTCAGATGTGAGTCTTGCGGCTTCGCTGGGCGTGCTGACCACGCGATGAACATCGCGTTCAGGGCTGCTGTCAACCAGCCTGTTGTGGCGAGGGAACATATTACCTCAGCTGCAAGCTCCGGTCTTCAGGCCGGAGTAGTTGACGAAACCCAAGGTTTACCACGGTGTGAGGCATGCATCCAATCAGTAAATTTGCTATAGCAATGGTTCTTGCAGTATCTCTGATCCTCTCCGGCTGCATCGAGCAGCCCTCGAAAAGCGATAAGCTTCTTGTGGTCGCCACGATACAGCCGGTGGGCGAGTTCGTCAGGGCAGTCGGGGGGGATCGCGTCGATCTGATGGTGCTCGTCCCCCCCGGGGCTGAGCCGCACACGTTCGAACCCTCGCCGGCGCAGATGAAGCGTATAGAGAACGCAGATCTATATGTGAAGAACGGCGCAGGTCTGGAGCTCTGGCTGGAGAGGTTCTCGTCAAAGAGTCGGAGAGTTGTGGACAGCTCCGAGGGGGTCGACCTGATATATTTGAATGGTACCCCGGATCCTCACATCTGGCTATCACCGAGATGCGCGATGATCCAGGTGGAGAACATCTGTCGAGCTCTGGTCGAGATCGATCCTGAGGGGAAGGAGATCTACGAGAATAACAGAGATGCGTACATCAAGGAGCTCAGAGGCCTCGACGAATATCTCAGGAGCAGGCTGTCCGGCGCAGGGGGGCGCATCTTCGTCGTGGATCATCCAGCATGGAGCTACCTCGCCAGGGATTACGGTCTTGTGCAGGTTGCAATAGAGGAGGGAGAGAGGGAGCCCGGGCCGAGGCGCATCGGCTACATAGTAAAAACCGTGAAGGATAACAACATAAAGGCGATACTCGTCGAGCCGGAGTTCAACCCGAAGATGGCTGAGGTGATCGCATCAGAGGCTGGATGTCGGGTCGTGGAAATCGATCCCCTGGCAGGTGATTATATAAATAATATGAGAGCTGTAGGAGATCTCATAGCGGAATCAATCGGGGTATAATGTCAGCGGTCTCTATTGAGGGTCTCACAGTCAGGCTTGATGGCAGGGTAGTGCTGGAGGATGTCTGGCTGGAGGTGGGGGAGAGGGATTTTCTTGGACTTATAGGACCGAACGGCGGCGGCAAATCAACGCTCCTGAAGGCGATCCTTGGGCTCGTAAGGCCCACCTCAGGCAGGATCATGGTCTTCGGCATGGATCCTGTTGCTGCAAGGCCTCTTGTCGGCTATCTGCCTCAGCACAGCATCTTCGATCAGAGGTTTCCTGTGAGAGTCCTTGATGTCGTTCTCATGGGAAGGTACCCGCGCGTGGGCATACTCAGACGGTACAGAACGGAGGATATAGAGGCCGCTAGGAGATCACTCGACGCTGTCGGCATGCTAGAGCTTGCTGATCGTGAGATCGGGGCTCTCTCAGGAGGCGAGCAGCAGAGGGTCTTCGTCGCCAGGGCGATCGTATCCGATCCGAAGCTGCTTCTGCTTGATGAGCCGACTGCTGGCGTTGATGTCGCGCAGCAGGGGGAGTTCTACGATCTCTTGAAGCATCTGAACAGCAGAATGGCTATAATAATGGTATCCCACGATCTCTCCGCCATCTCAGCACATGTCGAGAAGGTCGCGTGCTTGAACCAGAGGCTTTACTACCATGGATCCAAGGAGCTCACCGAGGAGGACCTCGTCCAGGCGTACGGATGCCCAATAGTCGATATAATCGCGCATGGGATTCCGCACAGGGTTTTGAGGGAGCACAGGTAGGTTGTCATGAACGCCTGGATGATAGGAGAGATGATGCAGTATGAGTTCATGAAGACCGCCCTGGTCGCGGGGCTGATCCTCTCCGTGCTCTGCGGGGTTGTTGGTGTGTACATAGTTCTGAACAGGATCGTATTCATAGGCGATGGTGTCGCACATGCTGCCTTCGGAGGCATCGGCCTGGGATACCTCCTCGGGATAGATCCCTTCATCCTAGCCATTGTAGCAGCTGTTCTCTCCGCAGCGGGCATCGGTGCTGTGAGCAGATCTAAGGTCTCAGAGGACACCGCGATAGGCGTCTTCCTCGCAATGGGAATGGCGCTTGGCGTGCTCCTCATGAGCATGAGCACCGGCTATTCCAGAGACCTCTTCGACTACCTCTTCGGAAACATACTCGCGGTCTCCTGGATCGATGTGAAGATAATGATTGTATTGACGGTGATCATAACAGTGCTGGCGCTTGCGCTTTACAAGGAGTTCCTGATACTCTCATTCGATCCCCACTATGGAGAGGCGCTCGGGCTGCCGGTGAACAGGCTGAAGATGCTGCTTCTCTGCATGGTGGCGTTCACTGTTGTGATGCTGATAAAGATCGTGGGGATAATAATGGTGATCGCCATGCTCACGATACCGGCTGCCATAAGCAGGCAGTATCTCTGTGACCTCAAGAAGATAATCGCGCTCTCGATCATCCTGGGCATGATATTTGTGACCTCGGGTCTTCTGATATCCTACACTTTTGATCTCCCGTCTGGTGCGACGACCATACTCATAGCATCTGCTGCGTTCTTCGCCAGCACCGCTGCATCACAAAGAAATACGTCTGTATGAGGCGGTTTGAGTGAATCTTATAAGTAGATGAAGTCTATACAACCAGGATGCTCCGCTACCTGCTGGTCGCTGCATTGATTATCATACCCTCTGTATCATCTCAGGAGTTCATGCTATTTGCAGACGACTGCTACAAGGCTGCTGGATCTCCCGATATACAGATCTCGGCTGTTAATCCTGTCCTCGATGCTGGGGTGCCTTTTATCCTGAAACTCCTCGTTGCAAACGATGGGAGGATCGAGGCTCTCATCCCCACGGGCTTCTCCGGTTCCGAGGATCCGGAGGGGGAGATGATGGAGGAGATGAAGGCCGCGGATGCTCTGAATGTGGTTGTGGAGGTATCATCTGACGGAGCATTGTGGCCGGTTGTTCAGAGGAGAAGCATACCTCTGCTCCTGGCAGGATCAAATCTCATTCTCGAGTTCCCTGTGATCGCGGATTTCAATGCATCTAGTGGAATCCTGAATGTGAATGTCACATACGAGCATCAGATAGATGCCAAGATCTCAAAAGGAAAACCGGTACAGCTATACGTTCCGGGCAATGCGAACAGGAGCATACCTCTGGAGATTCGCAGGAGCGATAGGCTCAGAGTGTTTCATGTAGATGGAGAGCTCCGGGCCGGCTCCAACAGAAGCCTGGGGATCGTCATCAAAAACCAGTCGCCATGGCCGGTGAGGAACTGCACTGTGAGGCTTATCGCATCAAGTCCCATCAGATCGTCACAGCCTGCTGCATGGATTGGAGACCTGATGCCCGGCGAGCCAGCTCTGGTGAGGGTATGGGCAGATGTGGAGAAGAATGCCACCCTCGATCAGTACAGGATCTCATGCCTGATAAACCACGATGAGGGAGCGGAGCGTCTGACAATCCCTGTGAGAATCTCCAGAGGTCGTCCATACGTCACATGGATCGCAGCGGCTGCGCTCCTCGCTTTGATTCTCATCGGAGCGAAGCGCATGCGCGCCGGTGGTCTGAGACGGAGATCTGGCCTCCGGGCCGCGAGGAGGCGGCGCAGGTGACGCATGATCTTATTGCATGACGCCAGGCTGGATAAGCCTGCACGGCGTGGATCGTTGAGCGAATCATGGCAGAGGCATCCTGCAAGCACCAAAAACTAAGGGGGTGGCAAAAGTCGGGAGGGTGTAGAAGGGAGTAGCAGTGAGAAGAGTGTCGAGTTCGACTTTTGCCGTTTAACACTTAGTCTTGAGTCGAATATAAAGTTTTCGGTATATCATGATGATGAATATTTCGGGAGATATGGACTTTGTCTGATTCAGATCGCTGTTCTGTTGATGAGATTGCTGATACGGCGGTAGGCTCATCTCCGAGAATCAGCAGACCCAGATCGATCCAGGTTTTCGGGTATCTGGCGTCTCTTTTCCATCCTTCTGTCAGCCGCTGATTCAATGGATGAGCCCAGAGGTAATGGGCAACCTCTGACTGGATATCCCATGGATCATGCAGGGCCGGCGATTGCCAGGCTGCGACCTACAAGTTAAATAGGCACGAAATCATAACAAAGAATCGGATGTGGTCTCATGGCTGTTAAAAAGACACCCGACGAGGTGCCGATCTATCAGCTCAAGATAACTCTGAGCAAGATCAGGCCGCCGATATGGCGCAGGGTGCTGGTCAGGGGAGACACCACGCTGCTGAAGCTGCATAAAATCGTCCAGGCTGTAATGCCGTGGGAGGATTATCATCTTCACCAGTTCATAGTCGGAGATGAGTGCTATTCGATCCCCCTGCCGGGAGACCCTCTGCATGGGGATGTTAAGAACGAAAGTCGCGTCAAACTCTCCCAGATTGCGCCCGCAGAGAAGGCCAGATTCATTTACGAGTACGATTTTGGAGATAGCTGGGTTCACGAGATATTGGTGGAGAAGATCCTGCCTCCAGATCCGGCGCTGAAGCATCCTGTTTGTGCGGCCGGGAAGCGCTCCAGCCCACCCGAAGACTGCGGTGGTGCCAATGGTTACTACATGTTTCTGAGCGCCATCAGCGATCCAGACCATCCGGAGCATGAGAGCATGCTGGAGTGGGTGGGGGACTTCGACCCGGAGAGGTTCGATATGGAGGAGGCAAACCGCCTGCTGAGCAGGATAAAGTAGCACTCCCAGCTAATGGCAGCCCGCGCTCCATGCGATTGGGGCATGGGCGGTATCAGGGGGCCGTGCATCTGCTGGATTCGGCTCTGCTCGTGCTGCATCAGTATCTGCAGATGCCTCTCACTTTTTCGGCAAGCAGGTAGTGGCGATGGCAGAAGGTTAATCGACAAGTGTACTCTAAAAATATGAATCGAGCACACGACCAGGAAATCCTCAAACCAAAAAAAGGAGACGGCCTGCCCTACAGCTCCGGCAGCATGAAGGCTATGTCCTCTGATGGGTGGCGGTACAGCCTTGCGCCCAGGCGCTTCTGGTCCAGGATGTGCCCTATTATACCGATCGTCCTGCCAAGCGCGAAGAGGCCGTTCAGGTATCCGTGCTTCAGGACATCATCGATATCCTGCTGAGTGAAGACTGGGCAGGATGCCATCAGGTCCAGGAAGAGTATGCCTATGCACCCATCGACGTTCAGGATCAGATTGCCCTTCTTCGCTGTCGTGATCGCCTCGACCTGGAGTGCGTAGTTGAGTAGATCAGTCCTGGCGAAGTGCCGCTTTGCGTAATCGATCAGAAGCTGTACCCTCTTGTCAGGGTTCTTTACGCTCTTGATCCTGTGCCCTATGCCCGGGATGTTCACGCCCTTCCGCTTCATCTCATTCACGAACTGCTCAGGGGTGAGACCGGAGTCGTAAGCCCTCTTGAACTCCCTCGCTGCATCATCGATCGCTCCTCCGAACCTCGGGCCTATCGTGAGAAGGCCGCTTGCCAGGGAGGATATGAGATCCTTGCCGGCGCAGGATGCGACGATCGCGTTGTGCGCTGCAGACACAGACGGCCCGTGATCCGCGACTATCTGGAGAACGATCTCTATGAACCGGGCAGCATAATCTGGGAGCACCTTCTTGAACCAGAGGAGTCCAATAACCCCGCCAATCCCCATGTTCTTCTCGAGCACCTCGCTCAGAGGTATTCCAGCGTAGAGAACCTCCTCGCCGCGATCGTCCGAGATCGTGCATATGAACGTTGTGGGCCTTCTTATCATGCCAGTTGAGAGAGCCTTGCTGTAATCCACGGGTATCCTCGGAACCTGCGGCTCGACGACCTCTCTGACCTTTCCCTCGGCCAAGAGCTTCTCGTACACATTTCTTATCTCATCACCATATCCATCGAAGGACTCTGGCACATATGCTCCTGCCTCTTTCAGCGCGCGGTTCTTCTCCTGAGCGGTCTCCTTCGCTGTATCAGCCTTTGCGCCAGCATGCCCGAACTGGACGCTCGCCGGCAGGAACGGCGCGCATGTTCCTGTCACCCACGCGACAAGCGGCTTTGTTATCCTCCCATCATTCAGAGCGTCTACGATCCTGTACTCGTCCTCGCCTCCAAGCTCGCCCAGGCATGCGATCATCGCTATATCCGGATTTGCCTCATATCTGAGTATGTGATCGAGCATGCTGGAGCCAGGGTACCTGTCTCCGCCGATCGCTATGCCCTCGTAAACGCCATTCGAGTTCCTGGAGATTATATTGAATGCCTCGTTGAGCATGCCTCCAGATTTTGAGACAAACCCAACACACCCAGGCCTGTAGAGCTTGCATGCGACGATGTTCTCTATCGTTCCCGCGGTGTTCCCTATCCTGAAGGCGCCTGCTGTCAGCCCTCCAACAGTTGCAGGCCCGATTATCACCTTGCCTGCTCTCCTCGCGGTCGCCCCGATTATCCTGGCGTGCCTCTCCGGCACACCCTCTGCGATTATCGCCACAGTTCTTATCGTGCTCTCCCTCAAGGCATCCATCGTTGTATCGAACGCGGATCTGTGAGATGCGAAGTTCACCATAACATCAGCGTCTGGATGCCTCTCAGCAGCCTCAGCAATGGTCCTGTACATCGGAAGGAGGATCTCCTTCGTACCCCAGAATGCCTTGTGTATCCCGGATCTGCTGGGGTTTATTATGGCAGCGATGCTGGGGGTCTCTCTCTGGCATACGTAATCAAAATCGAGCATCCTCTGGATGGCGTTAACCTGGTAACCGTAAACGAAAGCCTTTGTGTTTCTGTCGAAGAGAATGTAATCTGGCCTAGAGCTCATAGCTCACTCCCCCTTGAGTGCCAGCGGCACTATCCTGGTCATGTGCGTCTCAGGACCGTAGACCTCTATGGGTATGCCAAGCTCGCTGCCGAGCTCGCGCATCATCCTCAGGCCCTCCTCGTAGTTCGGCCCACCTCTGCGCACATATATCTTGACATTGTTCTCCCTGAGCCTGTCTCGGTACTCCCTCAGGGCCATGACAACGCCCTTGAATGTGCTAGCGACATCGGTGAAGTTCGCTATCGCGCCGCCGATGAGCAGCACCTTACCTCTTGGATCCTTCTCCCTGGTCATGAGGTCGAGTATCGTTTTTGTGTAATGGTATGTGTCCTCTGTGCTCGGATCGCCGCTGTACTCGCCGTAGTTCGCCAGCTCTCCGGCAAAGCCGAGATCGCATATCGTATCGGTGTATATCACACTGGCTCCACCGCCTGCGACCATCGTCCACACCCTTCCCTTCGGATTCAGTATCGTGAGCTTCAGCGATGCGCCTGTCTTCGCATCTATCTCCTTTATGAACAGCTCTTCAGGCGTCAGACTCCTGCCAAAAGGCTCCGGGAATACGAGATCACCCCATCTCTTCCTGCACCAGAACTCCTCAGCATCATCCAGCTTCGCGACCATGTCGAGCGGGATTATCTTTCCATTAACCAACGTGAAGGGATTTATCTCCAGGTAGGTGAACCCGAGATCGACGTAGAACCTGAAGAGGGCCTCGATGAATCTCGCCATCCTTTCCGCATCTGGAGAGGCCGGGAGTTTCGATCTTATATCAGCGGCATCGATGCCATCCAGAATGCCGACATGCATCTGAATGACCTTATCCCAGTTCTCCTCCACGCAGACGCCTCCCTGTGTAGAGAAGTAGATCGTGTCTCCGTCGCGATCCGAGCTTATTGCCACATAGAGCTCATTCTCATGAGGCACATAAGGCTCAACCAGAAAGTGGTCCAGGACGCCCCTGACGCCGCCTATTGTCACCTCTCTCTTCATGTTTTTGCTCAGGTACTCCCTGACATCATCCCAGGAGGCGTTAAGCAGGACAAGCCCGTGGACGCCTCTCTTTCCGAAGAGCTGATCAGGCTTCACCACAAGCCTCTTCTCGAGAATCCAGGGATTCTCGGAGACCGTGCGGTCCAGATCGGTCTCCGGCCCGATCAGGGCGACCTCTCCCCTGTAGTCGAAATCTTCGAGGTATTCCGGGAGGAACCTGGCCAGCAGCCTCTTAGCATCAAACTCCCTAATGCCTCTCTGCGCCATCTTACAACCACCTTCTGCGGGCCTAAGCGCTTCGTATTTACAAATCTTCTGGTCTGGCACCAGAAAAATGATACATATCTGCATCGATAATCTCTCACTATGGACTGCCCATCCTGTGGAGGACGATGCGTAAGGCCGGCGGCACATGTTCTGAATTCCATCGATTACGTTTACATGGCGTGTCGAAGCTGCAAAAATGAGCCACATATAGACAAGAACGCTCCACGGAGATCGCTGCAGACGGCAGGGCTGGAGAGGTGCGAGCATTGCGGAAAAGCTCCGCTGGATCTGGTCATGCTCGAGGCGATGGATCTTCTGGTGGAGGAGGGCCTTCGCGACGATCGCGAACCGCTCCGGAGCGTCGGCTCGCCGATGATAGAGATAGGTTATCCACTGCCTTATCCGCCGCGCCTCGGCAATTCTCAGCTCATACTGCTGATGGAGAGGGTGAACAGAAATGCTGCATCAAGACTCATTGAGATCCCAGAGATCAAGGGCGTGATCAGACGCAGCAGACACATACCAGGCGTTGTTGATAAGAATGGGCACACATGGGAGCTGCTCGCCGGCTGTGACATGCGCTGTGACATCATCCAGAGCATCTACGGTGATCTGGTGATATACAAAAACCAGTCGAAGATACACATAGAGTTTCCGAGGGAGAGCTACCCGAAGATACGGATTCTGGAGGGCCTCAGGATTGCAGGGAGGAGCGTGATAGACGGTCTCTGCGGGCCAGGGACCCTGGGTCTGGTATGTGTCCTCGCTGGCGCGAAAAAGGTCGTGATGAACGACATATGGCTGCCTGCGATCGAGAACGTGCTCATAAACCTTGATGCCAACAGGGATCTTCTGGGCATAGATAGCATAGAGCTCTTCGATCGTGGAGAAAAGCTGGTTGGAAGCTCTCCCAGGCTGGTCGGACGCGCGAAGGGCGCATGCGAGATAGATGTATTCCATGGAGATATACGAGAGCTCTTCTCAGCTGTGAGCCCCTCAGATATATGCATCCTGGATCACTTTCCGGGCGCACCG
Organism: Methanothrix sp.; assembly: GCF_024518575.1. Lineage (GTDB taxonomy): Archaea > Halobacteriota > Methanosarcinia > Methanotrichales > Methanotrichaceae > Methanothrix_B. Next base: position 13,572 of record NZ_JANIHG010000013.1, read on the forward strand.
CTAGACGAGATCAAAAGAGCAGGCAGCTCTTGCGATGAGATCGTGGTCATATGATGGGACAGCGCGGATTCGAACCGCGGTCCAAGCGTCCCAAACGCTCGAGGATGGACCAGGCTACCCTACTGTCCCGCAAAGGGCAACGCAGTATGAATCAAATCATGGATATATAGCTAATCCTAAAGCGACTGCAGAGCGAGGATGCATTGGCTCCTGGAAGAATGCTCATGAAATGCAGGTGACTTCCTTCCAGCAAGAGGGGGCTTCCTTCGTTTCACAGATCCGGTCATCCAGCATCTCCACAGGCACTGCCCCACAGTCCAAGTGTGAGTATGTTCAGCGCAGCGTTATGATCTCGATCCATTGCGATTCATCTCAGCGGGCATCTCTTCTATTTTCTCATCTATTTATGCAGGCTTTTAAGACAACACCCGCTCATGGCGACCACAACAGTGATCTGCACATAACACGAAGCAATACCCATGATCGCTCCTGAGTTTCCCAAGGATCTGATATGGCTCAACACCGACCGCAGGTACACACTGAGAGAGCTCCGCGGCAGATTCGTTCTGCTTGACTTCTGGACATACTGCTGCATAAACTGCATGCATGTCATTCCAGAGCTGAAAATGCTTGAGGAGAGGTACCCTGAGCTGGTGGTGATAGGAGTTCACAGCGCCAAGTTCGAGAACGAAATGAGATTGGAGAACATCGAGAGGGCGATAATGCGTTATGGCATAGAGCACCCGGTTGTAGTCGACAACGATCAAATCCTCTGGCGCACATACGGCATAAGGGCCTGGCCGTCGTTTGTGCTGATAGCGCCGGACGGGGAGATCCTCGGGAGGACCTCTGGAGAGGGGATATTCTCGATCCTCGTGCCCATACTGGACCAGCTCATTCCGGAGTACGAGAAGCGCGGAAGCCTCAATCGCGATGTGACGGTGCCAAGGAAAGCGCAGAAGAAGGTTTCCGGAACGCTCTCCTTCCCCGGAAAGGTCGTCTCGGATGGAGATAACATCTTCATCTCGGACTCGAACAATAACAGGATACTGATTGTATCTCCTGATGGGAGTTATGTGGATGTCATAGGCTCTGGAGAGGAGGGATACAGAGATGGCGAATTTGGCGTGGCCCAGCTCTTCAGGCCCCAGGGGATCGCAGTTGTCGGGGATGTTGCTTACATAGCGGACACCGAAAACCACATGATCAGAGCGGCGGATCTGAGAAGAAGAACTCTTGTGAGGGTGGCAGGCACGGGAAGGTCAGGATATCCCAGCTTTGGGGGCAGAGGTGATGAGGCGTCCCTGAGCTCGCCTTGGGATATCGTTTTCTCCGGGGAGCATCTCTACATCGCGATGGCCGGATTCCATCAGATATGGAGGATGGATCTCGATGGAATGGTAGAGCCATTTGCAGGATCTGGAGCCGAGGGGATCGTAGATGGGCCTCTGGAGATGGCACGCCTGGCGCAGCCGTCCGGACTGACAACCGACGGGAAGAGGATATACTTCGTCGACAGCGAGTCTTCGTCCCTCAGGGTGATCGATGGAGAGGTGAGAACGCTCATAGGCAGAGACCTCTTTTACTTCGGGGACATCGATGGCGATTTCGGGAGAGCCAGGCTCCAGCATCCTATGGGTCTGTTTTACCGGAATGGGTCCATTTATGTTGCGGATACATACAACCACAAGATCAAGAAAGCAGATCTCTCGAGCAGAACCATTCACACCCTCGCCGGAACGGGTAGGCCAGGGTTCGCAGATGGTCCTGGTGGTTTGGCCGCGTTTTACGAGCCGTCCGGACTCACATTTCTGGGGGATTCGATCTTCATAGCAGATACCAACAACCACGCTGTGAGGATATACGATTCGAGATCTGGAGAGGTCTCCACGATGAGAATCGACGTGAAGAAATAGTAGTGCGGAGCCGCTTGATGAGATGATGATCCTCAGGCCATTCGATCCCTGGCGCAGCAGCCTCTGCACATGCCCGGCGAAGCTCAGCCTCAACCCCTACACAGGATGTGCGCATGGCTGTCTGTACTGCTACGCATCCTCTTACATAAGAGGCTTCAGCGATTGCAGGCCAAAGGGCGGCATCACTCGTCTAAGCTCTCAGCTCGCGAGGCTGCGGGGGGACGAGCTCATATCGATCTCCAACAGCTCCGATCCATACCCACCGGTGGAGAGGGAACTCGGAATCACTAGATCGTGCATATCCCTGATAAAGAGAAGGGGTTTGAGGCTTCAGATCGTCACAAAATCCGATATCGTGCTCAGGGATGTGGATCTCCTTTCAGATATGAGGGCCGCAGTCTCGATGACGATCACGTCACTGCGTCTGGATTCCAGGCTTGAGCCCGGGGCACCATCAAGCATTCAGAGGCTCAGAGCCATAAGAGGGCTCGCGGATAGCGGCGTTCCGGTGGCCGCGAGGATAGATCCGATAATACCTGGGATAAACGACTGCGAGATCGATGAGCTTGTGGAGAGCGTCGCAGATGCAGGCTCATCTTATGTCATATCATCCACCTACAAGGCCAGACATGACAGCTGGCGCCGCATGTCTCTTGAGTTCCCTGAGGTAATGCAGAGCCTGAGGCCGATGTACTTCGAGCATGGAGAGCGTATTGGCGGCTACCGCTACCTGCCATCTGAGATAAGACATGCAATAATCTCACGCGTGAGGGAGGCATGCCACGAACACGGAATCGGCTTTGGCTCCTGCAGGGAGGGTTTCGGAAGCGACGCTTCATGCGATGGATCTCATCTTACAGATGCCCAGACGCATCGTATTTTGCGATGAAAGTCTATATATACGAAGAATAACGACTGTAGAGCCGAGTTCTTCTCGAAAGGGAGAATGTTTGGTAGTGGTCACGCAAAAGCGGATAATCGATAGACAAGATAGGAGGAGGATAAATTGAAGAAGAGCATTTTGGTGATCTCTGTGATCCTGGCGGTGGCGGCATTTGCCATGACCTCTGCCATGGGATACACAATAAAGGATGATACCAGCCCGTACCCGTTCTCTAACAAGGCGGAGTCCAGGCCACCGTTCTCCATATCCACAGGAACCCCAGCTCACAATCTCACGAACGAGCAGGTTGTTGTGAAGAAGGAGGCACGCTTCTCGTTCAGCTCCGCGAAGCCAAAGGGCTTCTCGATTGAGACAGGAAAGCCCTATCAGTACACCTTCAAGCTTGGGAAGGTCCTTGCAGCTGTCACTACAGAGAAGGCACCTGCAGAGGTGCCAGCAGAGGTGCCAGCTGTTGAGCCCAACGTCACAGCTGAGCAGAATGCAACTTCTGTGCCGGTGACCTACGCGATCTCTGGCGTTGTCTATGAGGATGCGAATGAAAACGCTGTCAAGGATGAAAATGAGACAGGCCTCGCAGGATGGACGCTGGATCTGAGCGGTGTGACGACCACGACAGCAGCGGATGGAACATACGTCTTTGCGGACCTCAGTGCAGGCGAGTATGTGCTGAGCCTGATCGTCCCGCCTGAGTACAAGCCGGTTGCGCCGGTGAATGTCACACTGGATTCCAACAAGACCATCGACTTCCCGGTCGTCAGGGTGCCTGTGGTTCTTCCGCCGGCCAATGAGACAACCGTCGCCACTAACGTGACTGAGAATGTGACCGCGGTGGCGCCACTCAACGTATCAACCCCGGCTTGAAGCTCCGGGAAACATCCTGAAACATCTTTTTTTTGCGTGGGCACCGATTAGGGCAGCATCCGCCCTGTGGAGGGTATCCAACAGTTTTGTTTGAGGCTCTGACTGCACGCATCCAGTTTGCGCATGCGATCATTCCTGAGAGCCGCAGTGGATCATCAGGGACACTGAATGATACGCAGATATCGTCGGGCTTGATGAGCCGGCGCCAAATCAGGCAAGAAGCCTCTGCGCCTGACCGAAAACTACTAAAGCGCAGAGGTAATCGAGCGGATAGCGCCTCGGTAGCAAAGCTCGGTTATTGCGCGTCCTTGGTAAGGACGAGGCCGCGGGTTCGAATCCCGCCCGAGGCTCTGGCAGTGCTCATCTCTTGAGGATATATCTGACCTCGGATGTGTCAACCTCCCATGAGTCGAGGCTCTCATCCTTCTGGAACCCGAGGCTCAGCCACATGTAGCCTGGAAACACAAACTCCCCATGATGCATCTCGTCGAATGCCTGGAAGAGAGAGAATATCGTGTTCCAGCCGACCTCGCCTATATGTGGCCTACCCTCCACGACATACTCTATTCTATCCCACTCAGGGAGCACCATTCTGTAGAGGCCCTCGAGAACATCGTCCTGATGAGAGCATCTCTCGAAGAGGCCTTTCACCTCGTTCGCATCAAGCTCCATCCTCATCAGGAGAACCTGCATCAGTATTGGTGATAATCTTTTCCCCACACCGAAAGCCATCTGATCGCACACTACCAGAATATGCCTGAGAATCTGAGCCGAGGGGCAGTATGCGATTCAAAACGCAAAGACCCTCTCAGCGCCCATTATGTCATCTACCATCATGCCGTAATCGTCCAGCTCCTTTATCCCCGCGGGAAGAACGCCCCGAGCCCTCAGGTCCGATGTGAATGCAAAAACCTCTCCTGCGATCCCCTCAAGTCGCCCCGAGATTATGTTGTAAACGCCATCACCCAGGAGGTAGAGTCTGAAGTTGCCGCTGAGCATCCTGAGGCACAGCTCTGCCCTCGGACTTTCCGGAGGCTTTGTCAGTATGAAGACCAGGCTCATATCACCACCATGGATCTGAATCCCCTGATGCGCTCCACAAACTCGATATCGTCCAGCATCTCGACCCTATCTGATAGATCATATGAGAGAAGCCCGCGCTCAGCCATCGACGGCTCATGCGCGAAGATATCGATCTCCGGATATGCATAGAGCAGCTCAGCCATGTATCCACGTTGATCTGCAAGCGCAAGGTATACTCCGTCTGCGTAAAGCGCAACTGCAGAGCCTATCGGGAGGCAGACAGCAGCTGCATTAAGCGCTCCAAATGCCCGCTCATAGCCGTATGGGGGTGAATCGACAAGAAACACCACCGGCCCCATTATTTTCACCCTGAGAGCGATATCACCTTATCGCTTTCCCTTATCATGCGCTCCAGATCGTAGAGGCTCGTTATGCGCACACCCTCTATGTACTCCGGGCACACGCCGTTCTCTGCAGAATATCCACGCGATGATGCGCATCTTGGACACGCACGTATCGTGGCGCCCATCGATGCGAGCTCCTGAAAGAGAGCACCGATATTCATGAACTGCACCGGTCTCTGCCCCCTCTTCGGTATGTGAACCGCATCGAGGTAGAGAAATACATTCACTCTGTACCTCTCAAGGGCAGCTCTCGCTATCCTGTATGCGATCTCAGCGTTCTGATTTATGTATGGCCCATCTGTGAGCACTATCGTCAGCGTCTTCATAGATACGCAAGAAGAGATCTCAGGTGCTCGAGCCTTGTCGCGTACTTCTCCTCCTGGAGTGGTCTGCATCTCTCCAGACCTACCTCTCCGCTGACAAGCCTGATGGCAAATGAGTAGCAGCTCTGCTCGCCGCACTCCTTGCAGTTCGTGCCGGGAAGATACCTGTAGACCTCCATAGGATCCACCCGAACCTTCTCCTTGGGCGCAGGGGTGACTCCCTTCTCAATGGCATCGTTTATGGTCTTTTTTAGCTCCTCAAGAAGCTCCCTCGCATGCGCCTCGTCCTTTATCATGGTCATCGTCACGTTTCCCGTGCTGTAGAGCGTTATGAGCACAGTGCCCTTCTGTATTATCAGGGCTCCGATCCTCTCAGAGTATCTGCCCCTTGGAAAGAGCGGCTCCAGCGCCTTCAGAGCGCCTCCCAGCGGCGGATCCATGCGAGCTATTATCCTGAACTTGGTGGTATCCGCTATGCATGGAAGCAGCTGCCTGACCTCGACAACCTCCACCGGCTTCGCATCCTTTATCTCGATCCTCTCGCTCTTCTCTCCCTTCGACTCCAGAAAGTTCCTGCCGAAATCTGTCAGGCTTAAAATATCATTCTCGATCTTTACAAGGCCCGCCTGCTGGAGTATCTGAAGGTGGTAGTCAAGCATGCTCTGGCCCACAGCATTTCCTATCTCCTCCCTTGAGAGGCTGTTCTCAAGAAGCATGTTCATTATCTTCCGCCTCGTGATGTTCGCCATGGCGTTGCTCACGAGCTTTACCTCAGCATGTCCTGCCATAATCTCACCTAAGTCTCGCAAAATACCCTTTCCGGAGCTCCCGGATAGTAACGATCCCTGAGGCGCAGCGCGACGTTGACCAGGGATATCAGCACCGGCACCTCGATGAGTGGCCCTATCACAGCTGCAAATGCCTCCTGGGAGGCTATACCGAAGACAGCAACAGCAACCGCTATTGCGAGCTCGAAGTTGTTGCTGGCAGCAGTGAACGAGATCGCAGCGGTGTTCTCATAGCTCACTCCCAGCTTGAAGGCCATGTAGAAGCTAACGAAGAACATCAGGAGGAAATATATGGTGAGAGGCACAGCGACCCTTATCACATCCATCGGCAGCTGCACTATGTAATCGCCCTTGAGCGAGAACATCACTATGATGGTGAAGAGAAGTGCGATCAGCGTTATCGGGCTTATCCTCGGGATGAAGCGACCATCGTACCAGTCCCTTCCTCTCGCCCGGATCAGCGTGAACCTGGTGATCACCCCTGCCAGAAACGGTATTCCGAGGTAGATGAAGACGCTCTCTGCGATCTGTGTTATTGTAACATCGACCACGGTCCCTTCAGCCACGCCAAGATATGCAGGGAGTACTGTGATGAAGATGTACGCATATACCGAGTATAAGAGCACCTGGAAGACGGAGTTCAGTCCGACAAGAGCCGCGCAGTACTCTGTGCATCCGCAGGCCAGCTCGTTCCAGACTATGACCATTGCTATGCATCGGGCCAGCCCTATCAGAATAACGCCGTACATTAGGTGCGGCTGATCCCTGAGGAACATCACCGCCAGGGCAAACATCAGCATCGGCCCTATCATCCAGTTCTGTATCAGCGAGAGGGCCATGACCTTCCTGTCCTTGAAGACCTCCCCCAGCTCCTCATACCTCACCTTCGCAAGAGGTGGGTACATCATGAGTATGAGGCCTATCGCTATCGGTATTGATGTCGTTCCGATCGACAGTCTGAGAATGCTCTCAGTGATCTGCGGCACGAAGTTACCTATCGCGATGCCCAGAACCATCGCCAGGAATATCCACAGCGTGAGAAACCTCGAGAGCAGCGGCAACCTTGCAGCCATTTTATCACCTTCCCAGCTTTCTGTACCTGCTACCGGACCCTGTGACCTCAGACCCAGTCACGGCGCTGGAGCTGCGGCCGAGCGCGCCGGGCGCGTTTTGATTCACTGTTGTGGTGTGCGAGATCCAGTCGCTCCAGGAGTAGATCGTGGCATTGTAGCCCATGAGCTGAAGGGCGAACCACACCAGAGATGATTGATCCGGGTTCTCGGAGTAAACGACCACAGGTCTTCCTCTCTGGAGGGGCGCAAACAGGCTCTCCAGGCTCGCGTTGTCCACGATCCTGTCCCCATCGATGAGCCTTTCAGAATCTATATGGATGGCCCCGGGAATCCTGGAGAGTCCGAAATCCCTGAAGGGCCTGGCATCGACGATCTGAGCCTCTCCGCTAATGACATAATCATATGTTGCCACAAGATCCTGTTTGTCCGGGATGTAAACGCCCTCCGCCCTCACAGATGGGGTGCTCTGCACGGGAAGACCCATCGATCTCCATCTCTCGACACCTCCGTCAAGAAGGCTCACATCCCTGTGACCCACATACTTCAGGGCAAGGAATCCCAGGGCAGCGTCGCCCAAATGGTCACCGTATACAACAATTCTGTCTGAAGGATCCACACCGATGCTTCCAAGAGCTCTCGCGATCTCCTCGGGGCTTTTCAGAGTGCCATTCTGATTCACCAGCGAGCCCCGACTTAGCCTAAGAGCGCCCTTCACGTAAACGCCCTCATCCGAGCCGTCTCCGGAGATAGTCAATACCGTATCAGAGCTGGAGACAGATGGCATTGGCCTGAGAAGATCTCCATTTGTGAATTCATCTGATCTGTAATCGTCCTGCAGAACGCTCCTGCCATCTGAGCTGGAGCTTACGCCCTGGCTGGGGTTGTAGTTCAGGAATGCGTAGGGATCCCATGTGCCTCCGGCAGAGCATGCGCAGCCCGCGAGCGCTGATGGCAGTGACAGCAGCATAGCGGATGCCATTAGAAGTGTTACAATCTTTACCGTCATCTTGATCATCTGGTCATTTCTGTAACCTGGAGAGCAAGCGTGCCTGGTTCATGATCTCAATCACGGCACCATCCGCAAGGCGGTAGTTCGACCACTTTCCAACCTTCCGCTCTTTTATGAGCCCTGCATCCTTCAGTATGGAGAGGTGATGGGATGTCGTCGATTGCGGCCGATCCAGCGCGATCATGATCTCGCAGACGCAGAACTCTCCATTCTGGAGGAGCTTGAGTATTGCAAGCCTGCAGGGATCCGAGAGCGCCTTGAAGATACTCACCTCATCCTGTACATCACTCTCTATGAGGTCTGCCAGAGAGCGAAGCCTCTGGATCTTGAGCCTCGCACGCTCCTCATCACCGATCAGCCTTGCGAGCTTCTCCACAGATCGGTCAGTAATTTCAGGCATTCTGCTTACGTATCGACATTTCTCGATATATAAGAATTTCCACTGAGCTGCTGTGTTGAATAATGTTTGAGAATCCGATAGCATAGGCCGGATTCATACGAATTGCAATTCTAGTAAAAATCGATAGCTATCGACCTTAGAGCTCTTAATTATTCAACACGGCTGAGCGAAAAACAGATAAAATCAGTTTTACGCAGTTAACACATCCCACTATTAAAAGCTTGCGCCTGTGATATGTCTCGTCTGCATGTATCTGCAGAGTCCGCTCACCTCGCATTTCCCGCAGAGCGGATTCCTGGCCCTGCAGACGAGCCTGCCGTGGCGGATCAGGTTAATGTGAAGGGATAGATACTTCTCAGGCGGGGTGATCTCCTCCAGGATCCTCTGCGTCTCAGCGATGCTTGCGTTCTCTGGCACCAGTCCAATCCTTCTTGAGACGCGATATACGTGTGTGTCAACCGGCATCGCAGGCATGCCGAAGCCGAAGAGCATGAGCACAGATGCGGTCTTCGGTCCGATTCCTGGAATCGATGTCAGATAACTCCTTGCCTCCTCAGGGCTCATCTTCTTAAGTGCAGAGAGATCCACGGAGCCGAAGTCCTCTCTCAGCCTCTCGAGAGTCCCCCGGATCCTGGCGGCCTTTATATCGGCTAGGCCTCCCGGACGGATCGCATCAGCGATCTCCTTCTCGGAAGCATCCAGGAGCTCAGTATAGCTTCTGAATCTGCTCTTCAGCTGCTCAAACGCCCTGCCGGAGTTTATGTCAGACGTGTTCTGTGAGAGTATCGTCATCACCAGGAGATCGAGTGGATCCACGCTTCTGGCCTCAGGCACACCATAGACGCTCTCCAGGATCTCTATCACTCGAATAAGACGATCATCAGAGATTGAACAGCTGATAGACATCACTTCAGAGGGCTCCATTCCCAGATCTGCGTGATTCGTGGAAGCGTTGCAGTCTCTATCGCATCAGAACCCACAGGCTTCTAGCTCCTATCCAGAAATAAGATACAGACCTGTCAGCCAGGTATCACAGGCTCTGCCAGGTCCCGTCCTTGAAGACTCTCAAGGAGGAGCTGCTCTTCGCTGTGAACATCGTCTTCGTCCAGTTCACCTCAAACGGCTCCCAGATAATCGTGGCCAGAGATCTGTTTCTGAAGTCCGACTGGACTGGAGTTAGAGGATATGGTAAGGCGCCGGTGTACGGCCTGTAAAAGCTCAGCGGCTGAGATACTGGAACCTTCGTATAGAAGATTGGGTCTGTGAAGTATTGCCTTATCTCGCTGTAGTCGGGCGAGCCTACGTACCCACCCTCAAGCCAGTCCGCTGCATCAGCACAGATCACGGATATGACAAGAGCCAAGAACAGAACTGATATTCGCGTCATACAGATCCTGTGTTAGATTTGTGGGGGATCATATTTAAGCATGGTGTTTTTGCAGGGGCGATATACATGAGACAGCTATAAAATAGTAGCTGTCTTGAAAACATTTAAGCTGAGTGATGAGGGGTGCTTCACGTGAGTGGAGATACGCCAAACCGAATCGATATGCCTGGCGATTTTGAGACGACTTCTAAAATAATGCCTGGATGCAAGAGCGAAATGAGGGGCTGCACAAGGAGTTTGTAGGAGCTCATGGGCTGGCATTTATCAGCTCCTCATAGCCGATATAGCTCATGAGGTCATCCTTCTTGTCGCCTATCAGCTCCCTCTCTCTGCTAAGTATATCGCGAATGAGCGGGATTACAGGCTCATCGCCGTCCCAGTTCTTAAGGAGTATCTCATCAGATCCTGTGGCCGTGCGCACCTGATCAGCGACCATGGCGCACAGGAATATGTCGTCCACATAGCCCTCTGCCCCGTGCGATTCCTCGGGGATGATATCGGATGGCAGGATGAAATATGCTATCGCAGCTATGACCAGCTTCCACATGCGTCTGGGCAGCTCCGGATCCCCGAGCATGCGGCTCATTAGCCTGTAAAATGCGGGGGCGTATCTCACGAGATCGCTGTGCTTTCCCTCATAGCCCTCTATGTCCTTCTCGAGTATCTTGTCAAATCTATCCAAGGAGTGCCCTCCCTGAAGGCCCTTGATGGGAATTATCACCGGGTGATAATTAACCTTTCCGCCATGTCTCATGCGGTTTGATAGGCGCATGCGTGCAAGCAATCACGAAAGGTTTTTAATTGAGGCCATGGCTACCTCGGTGACCATGGGAAAGACAGGAAGTGTAGTCTGGCAAAAGATAAAGGGCCGAAAGGGACAGGTCCGCATGGTACCGAGCTCAGAAGTATCCTACAAGAAGCCGGGGCCCCTTCACAAGTACACATCCAGCGGTTCCAGGCGCAGATGGATGAAGAGGTCTGAGAAGGCTGCAGCCACCAGATAAACCCCAACTTGTTCTGGTTCGGTATGGAGAGGTCGCTCTCAAGGACAGATGGACCAGGTCGAGCTGGGAGAGGCTCCTGAGAGCGAACATATCCCACGATCTTCGCGCGGCCGGTATAGATTTCAGGATGACAGGGGAGGGCGGGAGGATATACGTCCATACTTCAGATGATAGAGCGCCCTCCACGATCTCCAGAGTTTTCGGCGTTGTCTCGGTCAGTCCAGCCTACAGTGTGAGGCCAGGGATAGCTGAGATCTCGGAGCTTGCGGTGAGCATCGCCATTATGCGCTCGCCGAAGAGCTTCGCGATACGCGCGAGGCGGGCCGGAGGCGACGTATCCAGCGAGAGGATAGCGGTTGAGGTCGGAGCTGCAGTCCAGCGCGCCACTGGAGCAGATGTCGATCTTGAGAACCCCGATCTGGAGATATTCGTCGAGGCCCGCCCGGAGAGGGCGCTGGTCTTCACCGAGATCCTGCAGGGAGTTGGGGGCCTCCCTCTGGGATCGCAGTCCAGAATGCTCGCGCTGATCTCCGGCGGCATCGACTCTCCAGTGGCGGCATGGCTGATAATGCGTCGCGGATCTCCTGTATCGTTGCTCCACTTCGATGCTTCGCCATATTCTGACGCCAGGGAGCAGGTGATAAGACAGGCTGAGATACTTCAGGGCTGGATGTCCGGAAGGCGTCTCGATCTAATCATCGTGCGCAACGCACGTGCGATCGAGATGATCTCATCCAGATACCCAAGGGAGACCTGTGTTATTTGCAGAAGGTTGATGTACCACGTCTCCTCTCTCGTGATGAAACGGCTGAGAGCAAAGGGCGTCGTGACCGGATACTCCCTTGGGCAGGTGGCATCCCAGACCCCTGAGAACATCATGGCAGAGCAGGTCGGGATCGAGGCGCCGGTATATCATCCGCTGATCGCGATGGACAAGACCGAGATCGTAGATCTGGCGCGCAGGATCGGCACGTACGATGCATCCACAGGATCCAAGCAGTGCCGGGCAGCGCCGAGGCGGCCTGTGACGAAGGCAAAACTCGATGAGATCCTCGGAATCGAGAGGGAGCTGGGTCTGAAGGAGCTCGCGATGGAGCTCGCTGACGGCATGGAGATCGTGAGAATCAAGAGAGAGGAACATCCTCTGTAATCAGGCAGATCGATGACCGCCTGCGTGGACGCATGCATGTGATCTCGCAGGAGTCATTAAGTGTTACGATGGTGGGCATTGATCCCTCTGGAGATCCGAGCACCGGCTCGAGCCTGCTGCCCGATGACATCTAGATGATGTCGATGGCTTTGTCGCTCTGTCATTCCATCTGTCTCTGCCACCATGTCTATTGATTTACAGGCGTGTTTCGGGACGCTCCTCTGTACGGTAGCATTTAGATGAATCATCTATAAGTACCTGGATTCGCAACCTGGCCTGCGGCTCTCTGAATCGAAGAGCTTGAAGCACACAGGAGCCAGTGGTTGTATGGATATAAACAAAACCAGCAGCATTTACCTTGCCATGATGTATGTTTACATAAAGTCGTATGAGGAGGCCATAAACGACTTCGAAACTGCTGTCAAGGATACAGGATTTGCGGATCTTGCGATAGAGGCTGTCAGGGAGAAGTTTCGGGAGAGGATTGAGAGGGTCTCCAGAGAGCTGGATATGCTCTCCTCCAGCAGCTGATCCCTTCAATTCTATATCTTTTACGTGCATTGCTCTGAGTTGCGTTTTTACCCTCGTGTTGGTCCTGGCATGCGAAGAATCCTGCATGGCTTTAGGTTGCGATTTCAATCGTTCGAGCACACAAACCAGAAATGGAAGACAGCTGTAGAAACAGCGCTTCTAATCCTTTCCGGGGCTTACCTGAAGATATCTGTCCTGTGCAGACCTGAGAAGCAGACCCTGTCGCATCTTCCGCATCCAACGCACCCGAGCAGTCCAGTGCGCACAGGCATGTGCTCCAGCTTCTCCATGTACCATGAGGATAGCCTCTCTTCAGCTCTCGCCTTCGGGTTGGCTCCGGATGCCATTCTGTGAAATCCTGAGAGTATGCAGGAGTCCGCACACCTGATTCTCTCCCCGTCCGGCAGGCCGAGATCTGCGATTGTGAAGCAGTGGCACGTGGGGCATACGAAGCTGCATCCGCCGCAGGAGATGCATTCCTCTGAGAGTGATCTCCAGTCGATCTCTCTGAGCCTGGATCTCATGCGCTCCGGAGAGAGCCAGGGCCTGGCGCTCATGATCCTGTCGCGGCTTTCCCTCATGAGCTTCCTCTTTTCCACATCATCGCCCCTCTCAAGAAGCTCCTCTGATGCCCTCGCGAGCATGATGCCTGCAGGCGACCCTGTCTCCAGGAGATAGCGCTCTCCCAGATCTGTGAGAAGGAGATCGAAGCCCTCATGCGCCTCTGGTCCGGCCCCCATCTGGGCACAGAAACAGCTCTCATCTGGCTCTGTGCAGTTCAGAGCGATGATTGCAGTTGATCTTCTGCGTTTTGAGTACAGCTCATCGAAAGGCTCGGCGAGCATTATTCTGTCCAGGAGGGAGAGGGCACGGAGATCGCATGGCCTCAATCCAAAGATCAGTCTATTCCTGACCTCCGGGACCTCGAACGTGTAAAGGCCGCTCTCCTGGAGGTATGTGAAGAGCGTTTCACGCGGGGGGAGAAAGAGACGCGTGGGCGGAAGGAGCGGATTCGGAGCGCTGAGCGCGAGATCCTCTCCCCTCCATGAGACGAGCTGCGGCTCTCCGTTTATTAGAACAGGAGCGATGATCTCGAAGAACGCGCCCGCCCTTCTGAGCAGCTCAGGTAGATCCCTCTTTTCTAGGAAGAACATCATGCGTCTTCTCTCCTTATGCTAACCGATACCATCTTAAGAGCCGGGATCTTCGAGAATCGATCGAGCTGCCATTCTGTGAGCATATTCGCAGGCGATTCCCTGAAGTGGAATGGCATGAAGAGCATGCCCTCCCTGACGTCATCGCTCAGCCTGGCCCTCGCCCTTATGGTGCCGCTCTCAGACTCCAGGATCAGGCCGGTACCGTTTCTTATTCCAAGGGCTGCTGCATCTCTTGGATTCATATCAACAAACGCCTCAGGAACCTCGCGCTCCAGGATGCAGACCCTTCTGGTCATGCTACCTGTGTGGAAGTGGTACTGGCTCCTGCCTATGATGAGCGTGAACCTCTCGTCCTCCATACCGCGCTGATCAACATGCCTGAATACAGCACGCCCGCGCGGAAAACCGTCCCTGTAAAGCACGGGCGTTCCATGGTGCTCCTGTGTCGGGCATGGCCAGTGGATGCCGCCGCGCTCCAGCCGCTCATGTGAGATGCCGCCATAGCTCGGTGTCAGCGCCGCTATCTCCCTCATCACATCAGCAGAGGTATCGTAACCTGATGAGATGCCGAAGATCTCGAGGAGCCTAGCTGCCACAACCCACTCCGGCAGCGCATTACCTGGAGGATCGATCGCCTTTCTTATGAGCTGTACCTTTCTCTCTGTTGATGTCACGGTTCCGTACTTCTCTGCGAACGATGCGATGGGAAGAACAACATCCGCCATCCTTGTCGTCTCCGTCGGGAATATCTCTGAGACCACCAGGAGATCGAGAGACTCCAGAGACTTTCTGATCCTTGAGCTGTCGGGGTAGCTCAGGGCCGGGTTCTCTCCTGAGATGTACATCCCCCTGATCTCAGATCCCGCGGAGCTCATGATCTCGACCGCCGTCATGCCCTGAGATGCGGGAAGCTCCACATCCCACGCACCCTCGAACTTCTCTCTGAACTCAGATATCTTCTGGTATCCGGTGTAGTAATCGGGAAGCGCGCCCATATCGCACGCGCCCTGCACGTTCTGGTGGCCCCGAAGCGGATATATGCCGGAGCCGTCCCTCCCGAGATTTCCGGTTGCGAGCGCGAGATTGACGATCGCCTGAACGTTGTCCGTGCCGTGCGCATGCTGGGTTATTCCCATAGCGTACACGATCGCAGCAGCCTCTGCGCCACCATACATAACAGCAGCATCGTGTATGAGCCCTGCTGGCACACCGCATATCCGCTCCGCGACCTCAGGCGTGTATTCAGCGATATGATCGAGGATATCCACGAACCCCTCAGTCCTCGAGCGTATGAACTCCTCATCGATCATCCCCTCGCGAATCACGATGCTCAGGATCGCATTTAAAAGGGCTATATCTGTGCCAGGCCTCAGCTGGAGGTGGAGATCTGCGATCTTCGCCATCTTTGTCCTCCTCGGATCCACCGCTACGATCCTGGCACCGTTCCTCCTGGCCTCCATGATGTGAAGGGCGACCGCAGGATGCTGCTCGGTCGTGTTCGATCCGATGATCATTATCACATCAGAGTGGAGAAGGCTAGCTATCGGGTTCGTCATCGACCCGCTACCGAGAGATGAGCCGAGGGCGAAGAGCGTGGGCGCATGGCAGAGCCGCGCGACGTTGTCGATGTTGTTTGTTCCAAGTGCTGCACGGCAGAGCTTCATGAGGAGATAGTTCTCCTCGTTCGTCGCCTTCGCAGATGTGAGAACCGCGAGTGCATCAGGTCCTGAATCCCTCTTTATCTCATCAAAAGATCTCGCTATGAATGAGAGCGCCTCGCTCCAGGATGTTTGAACATGACGATCTCCCCTGCGCATCAGCGGCTCCCTGAGCCTGTCTGGATGGTTCGCGAAGCCGTGGAGGAGCCAGCCCTTTGCGCAGAGCCTTCCCCTGGCAGGTGGTTTCAGGGATGGGGTGACAGCGATTATCTTGTTGTTCTCCACATGCAGATAAAGACCACAGCCGCAGCCGCAGTAGACGCAGGTCGTCTCAATCGCATCCAACGCCATCACCTGCATGCACAGCCATCTCGATTGCCCTCCGAGAGTTGAAGCCAATCACCTGTAACACCGACCGTTCGTATTGCAGTTTGTCTGAATATGCACAAGCCTGTGCCAGTTCCGCCTCTCCCACAGCCGCTGGGAGAGATCCTCCTCATCAACAAGCTGACGCATCCTGTTTGTGAGCGTCCTCCAGTTCACCAGATGGCCATCGAAGTCCGGCCCATCCACGCATGCGAACCTGGTCTCTCCACCCACCTCAACCCTGCATGCCCCGCACATACCAGTTCCATCGACCATGAGGGGCGTGAGGCTGACCACGGTCTTGACGCCGAACGGCCTCGACGCCTCTGAGACGACCATCATCATGAAGGGGCAGCCGTGAACGAAGATCCTGTCAGCCCTGTTGCCCTCCTCCAAATATCTGGAGATGAACTTGTTCGCCCAGCCAGGCTCGCTGCAGCTCCCATCTCCAAAGACGACATGCAGCTCGTCGCTGAGATCCCTCAGCCTCTCCTCCCAGAATATGAAGCTCCTGCCGCGCCCCTCCACCACGGTCACAACACGGTTCCCCGCATCCTTCAGGGCTTTTATGAGAGGAATTGTAGGCCCGATCCCGAAGCATCCACAGGCGCATATCACCTCACCAAAACGAGATACCTCCGTCGGCTCGCCCAGCGGTCCTGCCAGATTGAGCACGTTGTCCCCCACCTTCAGTGATGCTAGCTTCATCGTGCTCGTTCCGAGAACGTAAAATACGACGTCAACGGTGCCCAGTTCTGGATCCCATCCAGCCAGGCTCAGGGGCAGCCTCTCCCCCCGATCATCCACTCTGAGTATGAGGAACTGCCCCGGACGGGCAGCCTCGGCGATCCGCGGCGCCTCGAAGCGCATGTGTATTATGTTGGGCGCAAGAACCTCTTTCTCACAAATTCTGTACATGCTGCGACCCCTGGATCTTTTTTATGCGAACCGCGCAGAACTTGAGCTCCGGTATCTTTGCCACAGGATCTAGGGACCTGGATGTTAATACATTTGTTGGGGTCTCGGAGAAGTGGAATGTCATGAACACAGTTCCTCTCGGGGATCTCTCTGTGAGCCTGGCCCTCGCCCGAACAGATCCACGCCTGGATGAGACCTCCACAAGATCGCTGTCATTTATTCCCAGGGCCATTCCGTCCTCCGGGTTTATCTCAACCACCTCCTCTCCTCGCAGGTACTCCAGATCGTGAACCCTTCTGGTCATTGTACCAGTGTGGTAGTGATAGAGAATCCTCCCTGTGAGAAGCACCATCGGATACTCGCTGTCAGGAAGCTCCTCAGGTGGCCTGTATCTCAGGACCCTGAATCTGCCTCTTCCATTTGCAAAGCCATCCCTGTGCAGATACGGTGTCCCGGGGTGGCTTGAGTCAGGACACGGCCACTGTATTCCTCTTCCCTCGAGCCTCTCGTGGGATATTCCGCCGTAGATCCCTGCGACCCTGGAGATCTCGCGCATTATCTCCGCGGTGGAGCTGAACGAGAATCCCTTTCTGTAGCCCATTCTGAGCGCCAGCTCCTGGAGAATCCACCAGTCCGGCCTTGCATCCCCCGGCGGATCCAGGATCCTGCGAACCATCTGGACCCTTCGCTCTGTGGATGTGAAGGTCCCGTCCTTCTCCAGGGAGCATGCAGCTGGGAGCACGACATCGGCGAGCTGCGCTGTCTCTGTGAGGAATATGTCCTGCACGACGAGAAAATCCAGGCTCCTCAGAGCCTCGATGACATGCCCTCCATCAGGCTCGCTGAGCACAGGGTTCTCTCCTATGATGTACATCGCCTTTATTCTGCCGCTTCTCGCAGCATCGAACATCTCCACGAGCGTAAGACCGGGGCGCTCAGGTATACTCATCCCCCAGATTCCCTCGATCATGGCCCTGGCCTCGGCGCTCAGAATGCTCCGGTATCCCGGTAGCATATTAGGGAGAGCTCCCATATCACATGCCCCCTGGACATTGTTCTGCCCGCGTAGCGGGTTTATCCCACCACCGGGCAAGCCTATGTTTCCTGTCATCATCGCCAGATTCGCGAGTGCGAGCACGTTATCGGTTCCAGAGGCGTGCTGTGTAATGCCCATCGAGTATATTATTGAGGATGGTTTGCCGTTCGCGTAGAAGAGCGCAGCCTCTTTGATGAGCGATTCCTCAACGCCAGTGATTTTGGAGATGACATCCATCTGAAGATCATCGAGAGATCTCGCAAAATCCTCGAAGCCCTCGGTGCGATCCCTGATGAATCCCATGTCTGCGAGCCCATCATCATTTATCGATTTGCACATACCCAGGATGAGAGGGAGATCCGTCCCCGGACGGTTCCTGAGCCAGATGTCTGCGATATCGCACAGCTCGATCCAGCGCGGGTTTGCCACGATGATCCTGGCGCCCCTCCGCTTCGCCTCCTTTATGCGAAGGCCTATCACTGGGTGCTGCTCTGTGGTGTTCGATCCTATGACCAGTATGCATCCAGCGCTCCTGATATCATCTATGGAGTTGGTCATCGCGCCGCTTCCTATCGCAATTGATAGACCCGATATCGTTGATGCGTGGCAGAGCCTTGCGCAGTTGTCTATGTTGTTCGTGCCCATGACGACCCTGGCGAATTTCTGAGCCAGATATGCCTCCTCGTTGGTGCACTTCGCAGATGCCACCATGCCGAACCCATCGCCTCTGCATGAGCTGAGACGCTCTGCGATCAGATCCAGCGCCTCGTCCCAGGTGGCGCTAACGAGCACGCCGTCTCTTCTTATCATAGGGTTTCTGAGACGATCCGGGCTCTCTGCGAACTCCAGCCCGAACCTGCCCTTCACGCAGAGCTGTCCTTCATTAGCACCATCCCTGTGACCTCTGACCCTGACGATGTGGTTGTTTCTTGCACCGACTTCCATCTGGCAGCCGACCCCGCAGAAGGGGCATGTTGTCACCGCGCTCCTTTCAGCTCTCTCCCACTTCTCGATCCGCGCGTAAAGAGCGCCGGTCGGGCAGGCATCGACGCATGCCCCGCAGAACTTGCAGTTGCTCTCGATGAGCGACGCTGGTCCAATCCGGCTGCCTCTGTGGTAGTCCGCGATCATGTGCAGAACTCCCTCGCCCCTGAGCTCAGAGCATATCCTGGCGCATCTTCCGCACATTATGCAGAGATTGTAATCCCGATCGAAGAATGGCTCCCTGAGGACCGGCAATCCCTTGTATGAGACAGGGTACCTGATCCGCTCGAGACCGAGATACTCTGCGGCCCTTTGAATCTCGCACTCCCCGTCCTTCGGGCAGTACTTGCATCCCACAGTGGCGGGAAACTTGCGCATGCACTCCTTGAGCTCGGAGCAGTCGCGTTTGCGCTCGCAGATCAGGCAGCTCACGGGGTGGCTGGTGATCGCAAGCAGGAGCTCCAGCGTGTTCCTCCTGATCTCCTGTATCTCCGGGGTTACGGTGCGGACGACCATACCTCTCTCCGCATACGTGGTGCAGGATGTAGGATACGTCTCCCAGCCTGCGATCTCGACTATGCAGAGCTTGCACATGCCTATGGGCTTCAGATCCGGGTGATCGCAGAGCGCGGGGATGTAGATCCCGGCCTTCCGCGCTGCATTCAGGATCGTTGTCCCTCTCGGGACCATCACCTCAACACCGTCGATCGTAAGGCATATCTCGTCCATGTCAATACCGCTCGCGAGATCACTCGCCGCGGGTTTGGGCTGATTGTATTAGAAGATTGCCGGTGAGCTGCTGTGTTGAATAATTAAGAGTTCTAAGGTCGAGAGCTATCGATTTTTACTAGAATTGCAATTCGTATGAATCCAGCCTCTACTATCGGATTCTCAAACATTATTCAACACAGCACGGTGAGCTGCTGTGGAGGCACAGACTCAAGTTCACCGGATGGCCCACGGATATTTGGGACGCATCATCCATCGTACTCTCGAACAAATACGGTGCGTCAGAGATCGCTCCCCGGATTGATTTAGCTGAACCACAGGCCGTGAATCGACCGTCTATGATGGGAGCACGGCTTCAGCATGGAATTCGCTGTGCATCTCAATGGTTCGAGCACACGACACAAAATTGCCACTATTGGAAATTCATGCAGCGTGCAGGGATTGGCATATCGAAGATCACAGGATAAAAATTGGTGTGATGTGAAACCACAAGGCTCACATCATCCCTGGTGGAAATCCTCCCATTCCGCCCATTCCACCCATTCCACCCATTTCGCCCATTCCGGGCATTCCGCCCTGCATCTGGCCCTCCTTCTCCTCGCCCTCCTTCTTCTTGGCGGCGATCACATCGTCTATTCTGAGTATGAGGTTGGCTGCATCCGTTGCAGAGTAGATCGCCTGGATCTTGACCCTGAGAGGCTCGACGACCCCGATATCCCACATGTCCACGATCTCTCCTGTGTATGCGTTAAGTCCGTAAGTGCTGCCAAACTTTTCGTGTTTGCTTCTCAGAGCGACCATCTTGTCTATCGGATTGAAGCCGGCGTTCTCTGCGAGCGTCTTCGGCACCACCTCGATCGCCTCGGCGAACTTCTCGACCGCGAGCTGCTCTCGCCCCTTCAGAGATGCTGCGTACTGCCTCAGCCTTATGCTCACAGCGGTCTCAGGTGCGCCGCCTCCGGCCAGCAGTTTGCCGCTCTCAATCGCTGTGGCAACAGCGTGTAGAGCATCATCCAGCGCCCTCTCCAGGCTGTCTACGACCTGCTGTGTGCCACCGCGGAGTATCAGCGATAGGTATCCAGGATTCTTGCATCCTGTGACGAAGGTCATCGGCCCTGCGCCCACGATCCTCTCCTCGACGAGAGCCGCCTCGCCGAGATCCTCCGGCTTCAGCTCATCCAGGTTTGTTATGAGCCTGCCACCTGTGGCGCGGGAGAGCTTCTCAAGATCGCTCTTTCTCATCCTGCGGTACGCCATGATCCCCGCCTTGGCCAGGAAGTGCTGTGCGAGATCATCGATGCCCTTCTGGCAGAAGACCACATTTGCGCCGCTTCTGATCACCTTATCCACGACCTTCCTGATCTCCTCCTTCTCATGGTCCATGAAGAGCTGGAACTGGTCGCCGGATGTGATCGATATCTCCGCCTTCGTCTCTGTGTCCCTCCTCTCGATCGGGACGTTCAGCAGCGCTATCCTCGCGTTCTCCACCCTCTTCGGCATGTTCTGGTGGACCCTCTCCTTGTCTATGATCACTCCCCTGACAAGCTCCGAGTCCTCGATCCCGCCGCCGACCCTCTTCTCAACCATCACGTTGTCAAGATCGACGACAGTCTTCCCATTGAACTTGTCAATTGTGGAGAGCACGAGATCGACAGCGTATCTGGCGACCTTGTGGCTTGGGGTCTCAGCGAGCTTTCCGGTCATCGCGGTTATGGCGACCTTCTCCAGAAGCTCCCTGTCCTTCTCCGAGACATCTCTCGCTATGCTGTTCAGGAACTCCACAGCCTTTCCTGCTGCCATTGCGTAGCCTCGCGCGATCACCGTCGGATGCAGACCCTTCTCCATGAGCTCTCTCGCATGTTTCAGCAGCTCGCCTATCAGTATGGCCACTGTTGTGGTGCCATCTCCGACCTCCTTGTCCTGGGTCTTCGATGCCTCAACCACCATCTTTGCAGCTGGATGCTGCACCTCCATCTCTTTGAGTATTGTGACTCCATCATTGGTTATCGTGACATCCCCAAGCGCATCAACAAGAAGCTTGTCCATCCCCTTCGGCCCCAGGGTTGTCTTCACGGCGTTTGCGACCGCACGTGCTGCCATTATGTTGTTCTCGATGGCCTCTCTGCCAGACTCCCTCTGGGTGCCCTCCTTGAGTATGATTACCGGTACTCCTCCTAATGCAGCCATAAGCTCGCCTCCACTATCGCAGGATCACAGTATTTGATCTTCTATAAAAGAATTTCCAAGACCGCCTGCGTCGGGCGATTACAGAAGCGGGTTCGAGGAGATCGTTTGGTTGGTCTGTGTATTCAGTTGGGTACATGTTCGACTGCTTTTGGTTGTGGGCTAGATTAACCGGATGAGCTTCAGGAATCAGCGTGCAATGACACAATAACACGCGCTCTTATGACAGCTCGAATCAGAGGTAACCATCATTCGTGGCGAACATGTTTGATTCCAGCAGCCATAATAGCGTTTGTGGGCTCAAATCGATGAATGACTGCGCTCAATGACATGAAAGATAACGAATCCTGCGAGATCGCTTGCTGCAGATCTCAAGGATAAGAGTGCCTGACCAGATTGCCAACATCCAAGTTGGTAAACGCAAGCGATGCCGCCCATGAGGTCACGCGCGTCTGAGCTAAGGAGATATGACCAACAACTGGAAGCCATGTCAGGAAAACGGACTCGCTGGGAATCGAACCCAGGTCAGCGGGTCTCCTCGATGAGATCTCCGAAGCCCGCTAGGATGTCCTCTACCCCACGAGCCCGCGTGGATCACCTCGTGCTCCCCCTGTTATTAACCTTTCCAGGCGTTACAAGATCTTCCAATATGTATAGGGCATTCAGACGATAATGCAGGATACGCATATTAACGATGGCGTGGCAGAATTGATCTGCAATGAGTTTGAGAGGAAGGGATGCGATACCTGAGCTTCTGGCACCTGCTGGCTCATGGGATGCGCTGGTCGCGGCCGTTTCAGCTGGAGCGGATGCCGTCTACCTTGGAGGAAGGCGCTTCAGCGCGCGCATGTTCGCTGAGAACTTTCCCAGCCTGGAGAATGCAGTGGATTACGCTCATGCGAGAGGCGTGAGGGTCTACGTGACCGTGAACACGCTCGTTCATGATGGAGAGATCGACGAGCTGGAGGATCACCTCACAGAGCTCTGCGAGATCGGCGCAGATGCTGTACTCGTGCAGGACCCCGGGGTCGTCCGCCTCGCCAGGGATATCGTCCCTGAGCTGGAGCTCCATGCCTCAACCCAGATGACGATCCACAGCACAGATGGGGTCGTCTGGGCTGCAAGGAATGGGCTGAAGCGGGTGGTGCTCGCCAGGGAGCTATCTCTTGATGAAATAAAAGATATAAAAAGAGCCTCCGATGATCGGGGCATCGGGCTTGAGGTCTTCGTGCACGGCGCTCTCTGCTACTCTTACTCAGGCCAGTGTCTCCTCTCCTCATCTATGGGCGGGAGGAGCGGAAACCGCGGGATGTGCGCCCAGCCGTGCAGGAAGCCCTACACGCTGCTCAGAGGCTCTGCAGACGGATATGGAAGACTGAGAGACCTGAGAAGGGCGGGATCTGAGTGCTATCTGCTCTCCACCCGCGATCTCTGCACGTATTCATCTCTTGATAAGATCGTCGCAGCTGGCGTCGATGCGGTCAAGATCGAGGGGAGGATGAAGTCACCAGAATATGTCGCGGTTGTGACTAGGGTATACAGAGATGCGCTTGATGGCATAGCGCGAGGCGATTGGGCACCTGATGAGATGGAGATCCAGAGGCTCGCGCTCGCGTTCAACAGGGGCTTTACAGAGGGATACATCCTGGGCGCAGCTGATATCATGGGAAGGGAGATGCCGGACAACAGGGGCGTCATGGTGGGCAGGATCCTTAGCTGCTCAGGCAGTGTTGCGGTTGTATCTACAACCGGCGGGATCCTTCCCGAGCCCGGAGACGGGGTTGTGCTCCGCTCCGGATCAGAGGAGATTGGATTCGTGGTCAGAGAGAAGGTCCATCCAAGGGACGGTGTGTTCAGGCTGAGGGTGCCTGAGGGGGCCAGCTCTGGGATGGATGTTTACATAACACGATCAGCCCGCCTGAAGGAGGATGCGGAGAGGATCATCAGAAAAGGGAGAGGGCCGATCCCACTCGATCTGCGGATATCCTTTGATGATGGGATGCCGGTTGCGGTTGTGTATCTTGACGGGCCGTCAGGGAGGTTGGAGGCCTCTGTGAGGGGGGGCTTTGTCATGGAGGCTGCAAGAACGCTGCCCCTGAGCGCCTCACAGATAGAGTCCCACCTCCGGAGGACCGGCGGTACCCAGTTTGCCTTCAGGGATATAGTCATCGATTATCCAGGGGGTCTTTACACCACGCCGGCGAACCTAAACCAGCTCAGAAGGGATATTCTCAGAGCTGCAGAGACCGCTCTTTTGCGTGCGCACAGAAGGGTTTGCACCGGAAGAAGAACGCCAGCCTTTGATAGGAGTGATAGGAAAGCTGAACGGCTGGGGATATCAGTTTATGCCGACACCCTGGAGGTGGTCGAGGGCGCGCTGGCAGGCGGCGCGGAGAGGGTGTACTTCGAGCCGCTGATCTCAGATGGACATGATCTGGCCTCTGCACTGGAGCGGGCCCGCGATCTCTGTGAGGGGCGCGCAGAGCTGGTCTGGAAGTGGCCCAGGATCAACAGGGATCGTTTTCTGCGCACTGCAGGAGATGTTTTGCGCGATGTTCCGGTCGACAAGATCATGGTAGAGAACCTGGGCGCTCTCGAGGCCGCAGAGAGATATGGAGGGGAGATCTTCGGAGGACAGGGGCTGAACATCTGGAACTCACTGAGCGTGTGCATGCTCTCCGGAGTGAGATCCCTGACGCTCTCACCTGAGCTCTCCGCGCGCCAGATCTCCTCCATCGCAGCTCTCCGCGAGAGACCTGATCTCGAGCTGATCGCCCAGGGAAACATCGTGATCGCTGTTACAGAGGACCGTCTCATCTCAGGAAGAAGCGATATATGCGCAATCCGAGATCGCAGGCGCATCTTTCCTGTGCGGATGGATTCTACAGGCGTTACGAACATACTGAACAGCGTGGAGACCTGCCTCCTGGATCACATCCCGCGGATCGCGTCGCTCGGCGTGGATTCGGTGGCGATAGACGCCAGATGGAGGACTGGGAGGTACTCCAGGGAGATGGCTGAGATATACTCGAGGGCTGTGAGGGAGCCTTCAGCGATCCCTGAGCTCAAGAGAAGGGTGAGGCAGATTGCCATGGGCGGGATAACCACGGCCCACTTCCTCAAGGGTGTTGCAGACGCGGACGAATGTCTGGGCAGCTCCGCGTCCACAGCTCCAACGTGACCTCCTCCCTTCCACTGAGGGGCTTTTGTCGAAGTCGAAGCGGGTCGAAGGTTTCACAGATCCCTTGGTCTCAGAACAGGCTCTGCCCCATGAATATCCGTCGGTTTGATGGCCTGTCAGCGCTTTCAGCCAGACAAGCCACGTTTTCTCGATCTCAAGACGTTGCTTTTGGCAATCATTTCTGTCAGCGCAGGGCATTCGTCCCCTTTCAGGGGGTCTTCTGCCTTATCACTGCTGTGTCGGATAACTTTTTCAGAATTCCATCTCTAGGCATCGATTCTTGGCTAATCTCCATCTTTACCCCTAATGGCATTCGGTTAAGAATTTTAGGACTTATCCAACACAGCACTTATCACTAATAAGTGCCTGACCGTTATCGTCCAGAATGCGAAAATTACTGCGGAATGGGGTGATAATGCGGAATGTGGAATAAATCATATAACGGCTTACTCCAAAGATTGGAGCTTGCGCCCTGAAGATCTCTCACTCGAATGCAGCATGTGGCGATTTTAACCACGGTTTTCAGAGTCCTCTCTGTATCGACATGCGTTATACACCTCTGAGATGATCTCGTGGCTCAGCCAGTATCCGCCCTGGATTCTGGGGATCTCCGGATAGCTCTCGACCGTCTCGATGCCCAGGCACGACATGCCTGAATCGCGGATATCCTTCACGACAGACCATGGTATCAGATGAGCGATTTTCGATCTGCCTCTACCTCCACGGAACTCAACTGCCAGCACCCCTGTGCGACCCGAGAGCTCTATGAACCTGCTCTCCCTCTCGATCTGATCGCAGGAGAAGTGCTGCTTGAAATAAAGAGGCCCCTCTGCGGCAAGGCTCTTGCACTCAATAGCGAGGTAGTACTCAGGGTACCTTGAGTCGACAAGCACATCCATGTGCTGTGCGGAGAACCTGGCCTGCCTGAGCCTGTATGCGATCGCCTCGATCTTCTCTCTCTCGAAGAATCTATTGAATGCCCTAACAAGCTCCCATTCGAACTCCGCCAAGCAAACCCCTGTGAGATGAGAATATATATGTTTATGATTCTTGTGATCTCAGAGAGGTGGTTGTATTGGATCCTGAGGAGATCGCGGCAAAGTACACCATGAAGGATCTTAGGCCGATAGCCAAGAAGTACGGGATCCCTACCCGGTGCGTGAAGAAGATAGATATCGTCAGGCAGCTCCCTCCCGAGGCGCTGGAGGAGCTGGAGAAGAAGGTCTGAGAGATCCATAGCGAATCGCTGCCGTATCATTGAACCCCTGCTCCATCCGGTGGGCGATCTGACATGTGGGATGCATTGATATCTGCAATTATCGTTGAACC
>NZ_JANIHG010000024.1 GCF_024518575.1 Methanothrix sp.
TGTGGGATGCATTGATATCTGCAATTATCGTTGAACCAGTGGGATTGATGCAGGTGATGGCAAAAAGTGATTGCGACAGCTCATGCGAGACCAAATAAGATTCTTGGAACCTCTGAGCGTTCAGGATCGGTATCATGAATAACATCGGTCGGCTTGTTCGTGCCAGAACAGTTGATGAAGCTTGGCGGCGAGGTTTGATCATCATATGGCGGCAGGGCGCCGAGATCGAGGACGAGAGGGGCTCTAAGACAAAGGAGCTGATGAACCTCCTGGTTGTCATAGAGGATGCGAGCTCCTGTGTTGCTCCCCGCGAGTACCCGTGGACAGAGGATCGTCTGGATGAGTATGCATCACAGCTTCTCTCTCCCGAGAACCCCGGCTTCGAGTACACCTACGGAGAGCGTCTCAGATCCTGGAACGGCGAGGTGGATCAGATCGCTGAGATCGTAAATCGCCTTAAAAAAAATCCCAGGACGAGAAGGGCGACCGCGGTGACATGGATTCCTCCGGTGGATCACAGGAGAGAGGAGGTGCCGTGCATGGTCGTCTGCGATTTCAAGATGAGATCCGGCAGGCTGAACCTGACCGCGATGTTCAGGAGCCACGACTTCGCCGGAGCTTATCCCGCGAACCTATACGCTCTGACGAAACTCCTCCACCACGTTTCAGGGGAGACAGGAACGGTACCTGGGAGCATCACCACGCTCAGCGCATCAGCCCACATCTATGAGCACGACTGGGACTGGGTGGAGGGTCTGATCGTGGGGGAGGGGCATGCGGGCCTTTAGGCTGGGGATGAAAGCGAAGTCCTCCCTTCGACTTGCTTGAAGACAATTATTTAAGACTAGCTCTATATTTAAGATCCTCCATGCAGCTCCTGGAGCTGCGTTATTTTCCTCAGCTCATCCCTGAGGGATTCTGGCAGGCCCTTTATCTCCACGTCGAGGAATCCTCTGACGATGACCCCTGTTGCCTGGTCCTTTGTCAGGCCCCTCGCCATGAGGTACTCCAGCTCCAGCTCAGAGATCTTGCCGACTGCAGCCTCGTGAGACATGTCGAGGCCGCCACATCTCCCATCCAGCTCTGGTATGGAGTCTATCCTCCCCTTCTCAGAGAGTATCAGCCCGACGCATTCCAGATGCGCCTTGACATCGGGCACCTCGCCGACCATCTTCCCGCGGGTTATTATCTCTCCACCGACCGAGACAGCTCTTGTTATGGAGTCTGCGCTGCATCTCGGCGCCCTGAGGACTATCTCGCTTCCGGTGTCGAGATGCCCCTCCTTCGCGTACAGCACAGTGTTGAAGCTGGCGACCGCACCTGGCCCATCAAGTATCGCCTTCGGGTATGTCTGAAGGGTCTTTGCCGGCGTCAGGCAGATGTAGTTGTTCGACAGCGTGGCGCCCTCCTCCATGTATATACCTGTCCTCGGCCTGACATCGACCTCGCGCCCCCAGCTGTGGATCATGGTGAAGCTGACGTGAGCGCCCTTCTTTATGAAGAACTCAGATACACCAATATGCAGACCTTTCTGCACATGGCTTGGAGTCGTGCACCCTGTGATGACGTGAAGCTCGCTGCCCTCCTCCGCTATTATTATGTTGTGCACCCTCTGGTTCAGGTTCGTCTGCCCGAGATAGAGGCAGCTCTTCAGCGGGAATATCGTCTTCGCGCCACTCTTCGCCCTCAGAAAGTACCCTGCAGGCGGATGCAGCGCGACGTCCGCAGTGTACTTGTCCTGGTCCACAGGAACAAGCTTCCACCAGTAGTCCTTCAGGCCATCATACTTCTTCAGAGCGGTTGCTATATCCAGCACCTCTATGCCCTCTGTTGAGGATCTCGCGACGACCGGTGTCTGGTCCATCTGGATGTAGGCGCCTCCGACCTCCTTCTCCAGACTCACGCCGACATTCAGCGCTGCCTTCCTGACGTCCTCCGGAACCTCCTCAAGTCGCTGAATCTCCTCGTGCGGCTTCGCCTCGACATCGTACTTCTCCAGATCAACATCCGGACCGTAGGTCGCCTTCTTGCCCAGAGCCTTCTTCGCCCTCTCAGCTATGTCGGACATAGGCACCTGACACACCCCTCGTATCCTCTTGTCTTGATCTGCTCCAGTATCTCCCTCGGGCTGCCTGTGCAGACTATCGTGCCCTCCATCATAACATGGGCCTTGTCTACTGAGATGTAATCGAGTATATGGCCGAAATGAGTTATTATGATGCCCGATCGGGTCCTCTTGCTCGGCTTCGTGTCCTTCTCTGTGAGCTTGTTTATCGCCCTGCCGATAAGCTTTATGTTCTCCAGATCCACTCCAGAGTCCGGCTCGTCGAGCATCACAAGCTCAGGCCTCTGCGCAAGCAGCTGGGCCATCTCGGATCTCTTGATCTCGCCGCCGGAGAAGCCCCGATTGACCTCACGATCCGCAAACTCCAGGAAGTTCATCTCCATCAGAACCTTCTCCGGTTTCGCCTCAGGGTTGCACAGCTTTATGAGATCCTTGAGCTTCAGCCCCCTTATTGCAGGCGGGCTCTGAAACGCGATCCCTATCCCCATCCTGGCCCGCTCATCCATTGGCAGGTGAGTTATATCCTTTCCTTTAAACAGTATCCTCCCGCTCTCCACGACATATCTGGGCACGCCTGCTATCGTATTGAGCAGCGTGGTCTTGCCGCATCCGTTCGGCCCGAAGAGGGCATGATTCTCTCCCCTATCGATCTTGAGGTTTATGCCCTTCAGAACCATCCGGCCGCCGATGCTGACGTGCAGATCCTCTATCTCAAGCAGCCCGAACACCTCCATGGTTGGTGGATTTCCTTTGACTTTTCTCTTTATTTACACTTTCGCATCATCCTGCTGTGTTGAATAATTAAGAGTTCTAAGGTCGAGAGCTATCGATTTTTACTAGAATTGCAATTCGTATGAATCCAGCCTTTACTATCGGATTCTCAAACATTATTCAACACAGCACATCATCCCGGAAGGGCGGTGTGCCGGAAATCACGTGTGTATGCCGAGGGATCTTGAGGATGCGGAGCTTCAGACCACATCCACGATGACGCTCCCCTGCACCTTTTTTCCGGCGGAGTCACGGACCTTAACGACTATGAGATGCTCACCCCTCTTCAGCCTGCTCGAATCTACATTTATCCTGCTTCCCGACCCCAGGTAGCGGTCCATGCTAGACCACCATTCGTAGGTGTACGGGCCTCTTCCGCCGCTCGCTCTGGCCTCCATGACCACAGGACCCTTTGAGAGGACAGCCCCCGCCTTCGGGGAGATGATCTTCGCGGTCAGCTCTGAGGGTGCCGAGCTGCTCTGGGGGTTCTCCTGCTCAAGACAGCCGGATACGAGAAGCAGGATCAGCACAGAAATAACCGATATCGTCCTCATGTTCCAACCACCAAACAGAGCTTCTTGAATGTCCTACCTGAGCCCTCAAAGCTGCATGAAGTTATCTCTGTCAGGATATCTAACTGTTGGTTTCGGCATCTCTCATGCCTGGATCGTAGCCTGACCATTGAATAGAGCATGCTGAAACGGAAATACCATACAGTATGCTCATGATGTAGGTCAGATCCTGCCGATCCGGTGGTGCGAGCAGACTCAGATGCCAGGAGGCATGAGAGGCGGTCTGAACACTCCCTTCTCTGTTATTATCGCGCTGACAAGATCGACCGGCGTGGCGTCAAACGCGGGATTGTAAACTTTCACATCCCCGGGCGCGAGCCTCGTGTCTCCGAGACGTCTGAGCTCGTCTCCCTCCCTCTCCTCGATAACTATCCCAGTCTCATCGTGTGCCGCATCGAATGTCGAGAGCGGCGCTGCCACATAGAATGGAACTCCGTGCGCCTTCGCGAGAACAGCATGCGTGTAGGTCCCTATCTTGTTGAAGACCGCGTCCTTGGTGATCCTGTCAGCTCCCACAATCGCCTTATCTATCATCCCCCTGCGCATCAGCATTCCAGAGGCGCTATCGCATATCAGCGTCACATCTATGCCATCCTCCATCAGCTCCCACGTGGTGAGCCTCGATCCCTGGTTCAGGGGCCTGGTTTCGCATGCATACACATGAATCTCCTTTCCATCCATCACAGCCTGGCGTATCACGCCTAGGGCTGTGCCCCACCCGACACAGGCAAGCCTGCCGGCGTTGCAGTGCGTCAGAACTCTGTCGCCATCGTTCAGGAGCTTCGCGCCGTTCCTGCCGATCATCCTGTTGATGATCAGATCTTCTTCTGCGATCCGCTCAGCCTCTCGAAGCGCGATCTCCCTCACCTCATCAGCGATCTCTCCGGCCTGAGCCGCTCTCAGAACCCGGTCCACACCCCATGAGAGGTTGATCGCTGTCGGCCTCGAGCTTTTGATCATCTCTCCAGCTATCTCCATCTCGTGCAGCACACCATCCCTGTCAGGAAACCCAGACCTCATCGCGGCCAGGGCGATGCCGTACCCGCCGGCGGCGCCGAGCGCGGGCGCGCCGCGTATCTTGAGGGAGGTTATCGCGTTTACGAGCTCCCTCACGCTTCTGATCGTGATCACTACAAACTCCGCGGGGAGC
The DNA here is from genome assembly GCF_024518575.1 of Methanothrix sp. GTDB lineage: Archaea > Halobacteriota > Methanosarcinia > Methanotrichales > Methanotrichaceae > Methanothrix_B. The sequence continues at coordinate 4,559 of NZ_JANIHG010000024.1, forward strand.
CTGGTCTGGTCGATGGTCTTTATCCCATCGTCCCACCATATGGTCCTGGATTCAGAGATCATCTCTGCGAATCACCTCCACATTTCCGTTGCGGGCGAGGTGGAGCTCATGTATTCTTGTGAATATCCCGTGCTCAACCACGCCCGGTATCTGCGATATCTCCCGAGCGAGAGCCGCAGGATCCCGGATCTCTCCAAACGATACATCCATCACAAAGTTGCCGTTGTCTGTTATCACAGGCCCATCCTTCATACAGGCCTGGCGTATCACAGGAGACCCACCAATTCTGATGATCTCGCGCTCGACGACCCTTGCTGCAAACGGCAGGACCTCGACAGGAACGGATCTGTTCAGCACCTCCACATACTTCGATCCATCTGCTACAATCACGAAACGTTTGGAAGAGATCGATACCACCTTCTCCCTGGTGTGCGCAGCACCTCCGCCCTTGATGGCGTTCATCCTCATGTCGATCTGATCGACGCCATCTATGGCCAGGTCCAGCAGCGGATTCTGTGAGAGGGTTGTAAGCGGAATACCGCACTCTATCGCCAGCGCCTCCGACTGATACGATGTTGGAACGCCGAGAATATCGAGGCCGTTCTCGATCATCCTGCCGATCGCCCTTATCGTCCATGCGACTGTGGAGCCTGTTCCGAGGCCAACGACCATGCCATCCCTGACAAGCAAGGCCGCTGACTCTCCAGCAAGCTTTTTTTCATCGATGTTGGTATCAGGCCTTCTCTCCGTATTGATCCCCCTGCAGAATCTTCGAGCGCACTGTTGTGAACACCGGCCCGCGGATATCTATGCGTTTCTTGTAGCTTGTGATGTATCTCTCCAGCGCTGGGTCGATTCTCACATTGATCTCGCCCGCGGTCCTCACGATCCTAACCCTGGTCTCGCTCTCCCTGCCCTCAATGGTCGCCATCTCGACCTCATGCGCTGCCAGCTCCGCGAACGCATCTATGAATCTTATGCCGGTCTGAACGCCCTCCTCGAAGGCGGCCTCCCACTTCGGAGTTCTCGGTATTCCAAGTATCTCGTTCTTGTAGACAACAATCTCGTTGAGGTAAGCAGGACCGCAGAGCTTTGTGTTCTCCTCCGGCTCGACCACAGAAACACTGACCCTCCGGCCGAAGAGCTCGCCCTCCCACGCGTTGAACTCGCATGGTGATGGCGTGTTTCCGTACCTCACACAAGTCTCCACGATAGATCTCGCGATCTCTCTCCCTGTGCTGGTCATCGGGCTCTTATCCACATGTATCATCCTGGCGATCTCGATCGGCTTCAGGCTCCAGTCTGGCTGGAGCTGCGGGTAAGATAGAGCACGCAGGTCCTTCGATCCGTAGAGTATCATCGCCAGGCGCTCAACGCCAAGCCCGAGGTTCAGAACCGGGTATGGGATATCGTACTGGGCAAGAGCCGTTGGCGAGTAGACGCCAAATGTTGCTATCTCGACCCAGCCGCTCCCGTACTTCGTCTCCGAACCCACAAGTCCTGGATGGTAGGCGTAGACCTCTATCTGCGTCCCCGGGATGTAGTACTTGGAGCGCTTCTCGTCCGGCCTGAACCTGAAGTTCTCGAAGCCGAACTGGCTCAGAAGCCCCTCTGATATCGCCTTCCCTTCATCCACAGACATCTCCTCGTCCATCACAACGCAGCTCGCAGAGTGATAGGACATCAGGCGGGCTGCATCCTCCGACTGCTCCCTTCTGAAGCATCTGTCTATCGAGAAAAGACGCACGGGCAGGGGCGTCCTGTACCACAGGTTCGAGAGCGATACGAACCACCCAGAGGTCATGTGGCTCCTCAGGGTCCTGCTCGTGGGCTCCGGCCTGAGCTCTCTGAACTCGGGGAAGACGCTCTCGAGCATCATCGAGACCTGCGAGTCTGAGGCGTTGATCGCTCTGGAGATCTCCGGAACCAGGTCATCGCCCTCCACAGCGCCCTTCTTGTAGCTGTGCAGGACCTCTCTCAGAGCCTCTATCTCCTCAGCGGTGAGATCCCTCCCCAATATCGATCTGATCATCGAGAGCCTGCTCTCTGAGATGCCAACATCCGGCCGCGGCAGGCCTGCAAGGTAAAAGCATCTGTCAAGAACAGCAAGCGCCTCAGATCCGAACTGTCTGCGGACCTCCTGCGCATCAACTATAACAGGATTCATCATCTCTGTGAACCCCATGCGCAGGTAGGCCTGCCTGAGCCTCTGGATCGTCTCGAAGACAGGATGCGGTCTTCCGTGAGGATAGCTCCTTCTCGGATAGATCCTCTCCGGCGATGGCCTCTCGAGATAATCAACGCCACGCTTCCATGCGCTATCAAAGTCCTTTTCAGCAGCCTCTCTGATCTCGGCCGGGTCGAACTTCATGCTCTAGAGATCTGAGTACGAGCCTTTAAGCTTATCCTCCAGAAGGGCGAGATGCCTCTCGAGGGACTGTATCTGGATGGCGTTTGTTATATCGCCGCGCGTCCTCTCTATCATCGACCTCGCCAGATCTGTCTTCCGGCGGAGCCCGCGCATGATCGCCTCAGGATAATCGAACCTCATGAGCATGTGGTATATCTCCTCCATTATCTCGAGGAGGACCTCCCCATCCTCAGGCCTGCCGTTTCTTATTAATTCCAGTATGCTCCGCCTGAGCTCGCCCGTCAGATCGCCAAGACCGCTGAGATAGCTCACCGGATCTACATCGAGATCCTGATGCGTGGGCATTCTCCCCTCAAATATCAGTGAGTACAGAACGCTCGCCTCGACGAACTCCTGCTCTGCATCGTCCACGAATCCTGAGTATCTCACGTCCTGGTGATCTCGCAGGAGGTCCTTTATCTCTGAGAGATGCTCCCGCGCCTCTTTAAGGCGCACCTCCGCCTCGCTCCGCTCCCTTCTGTGAGTGGCGCGTATGGCGGTTGAGGATAACCTGATGACGATTCTGGACCGCCTCAGAGACTCCTCCCTGGCAGCATCCTTCTCATCGAAGTGTTTTAGGAGCTCATCGATGAGATCGTCCAGATCGCTCTTGTGTGATTCATCTTTAGGGATCATTTAGTGAGTTTGATCGATATCGCCTGCAGTTCTCAATATAAGCGGCGATCACATCCTTCGGACTCTGGAACAAATCCTCACTGTTTCATAAACCTTCTTATCCTGCTCAGGCTCGTCTGGCCCTGCACGAGGGATCTGGCCTCCGTGACGTATCTTCCCCTGTATCCGTTGAGCGAGGAGAATACAAGCTGCCAGTCGACGGTCCCGGAGCCGACAGGAAGATGCTCATCCCTCTCACCGTGGTTGTCGTGTATGTGGACGTGTGTTATCCTGTCTCTGAGCTCCAGGAACTCCTTCAGGTTTCCGTTTGTGTTTGCATGCCCAACATCGAGCGTGAAACCCAGGTTCTCCCTGTCGACTGTCTCCATGATCCCAACGATCTCGAACGGCGCCCTGCCCAGCAGCGTGGGTATGTTGACCATGTTCTCAACAGCAATTGTGATCCCCAGGTCAGCGGCGTGATCGCATATGCTCCTTATTCCGAGAATGTTCTGCTCCCATGCGCGGTCCGGCACCTGCGTCCCGAGAGGGGATAGATGGCCGGGGTGAACCACAGCGAGCTCTGCGAGATCCGCCGCCAGAGTCAAACAGCTCTTCATCTGCCTGACGCTCTCTTCCCATATCGGCTGGTTCACGGATGCAAGGTTGAGATCTGAGTATGGCAGATGGAGTGTTATAACCAGATCTGTCGTCTCCGCTATCTTCCTCGCCTCGTCCACGTTATCTTCGGTGAGCCGCTGCATGCCCTCGCAGACTATCTCCCAGCCGGTGTATCCTAAATCCTCAAGCTGGTATGCCCAGTCGAACGGCCTGTTGACCAGTGCGCTTGAGGAGAAACTTATCATGGCTCCACCTCATCAAGCTCTATCTCCATCACAGGCTTGCCATCAACAGTTCTGGGCGCAAGCCAGTCCAGGACCTTCTCGTCGCCGGATATCTCCACATGTATAGATCCGAGCGGCTCTTCCTCTGGCGGGAAGCCAACACGCCCCATGAAAGCTCCGGGCTTGCTTATCCTGAACTGATACGAATCGCCTATCCTGCCAGCAAGCATCACAGACCTCGCTGTGTCCAGTATCCTCTCATCTCTTAATATCTTGCGGAAAACCCGGAGAGAGGATATCCCCCCGTAACCCTGTACCATATCATCCCTTATGTCAAGCGTGAGGTCTGGGAATATGCGCTCTATGGCCACCACAACCCTTTCCACCCTCTCGGTGGGCTTCACCAGGGCGCGAACCGTGACTTCGATCATGCTTGTCTCACTTTTTCCAATGGATTTTCATGCTCAGTTCATGAGAGCGGGGTCGCAAGGAGATCCCTCAGCGGTGTGATGTCTTGTACCTCAGCACAGCCGCGATCCCGCCGAAGGCGTGAAGGAGCTGGGCGCCCTCCTCGAAGTCTGTTGATATGATCTTAACAGCTGCTCCGCTCTGCTCAGCAAGCTGGGAGAGCTCCGTTATCAGATCCACCTCCTCTGTTATCGTGAGGGGCGAGCCGCACTTGGGGCACGTTCCCAGCGATGGGGATGATGGTGTTCTCGTCCTCTCCTCTGAATAATCACAGCTCTGGTTCTGACATCTGACCTTGGCTCTTGTCTTTATGAGTCCCTCTGAGAGAAGAAGTAGATCAACCGCGCCGAGGGCGAGGTTCTGGCGCACCTCTTTCTCTCCGTAAGATGCGAGACCTCTGTCGCTCACGAGCTCCTTCATGAACCGGCGCATGGCCAGCTTCTCCTGGGTGAGCTCAAGATCAAGCAGCCTCTCCTGCGCAGCCTCGACGAGCTCCGAGAGGCCAGCCTCATCTGTGTATGAGACATCGAATGCATCCAGTATCTTCCTCTGGAGCTCATGGTGGAGGAAGTTTCCGGCGACGAACTCCTCCTTTGTTGGGGATGGGCCGCCTATGAGTATGCCCTGAAGCTCCTTTGGATCTATGCTAAGAAACGCATCGTTCGCAGCCTCGCCGATCCTCTTGTAGAAGTCGTGGATGGCTATGAGCCTAAGCTGCTGGAACCTGTGAGAGGACTGCCCCCCTTTCCTCTGCTTTCCAGGAACTGTTGATGTGAGGTGCTTCAGGGGCTCTATCCTCTTGCCCTTGAGTATGCCTATTGTCGCCTCCCTTCTGTCGAGAACTATGAGACCAAATGTCTTCTTCTCGGAGAGCATTTCTTCAAGCGGCGTGAGAAGGAACGACGAATCGCAGTGGTAGCGGTATGTGGTGATCGGCTCCGGCGGCTCTATGACCTTTGTGTACATGTCTGTCCTGTTGCCGCCGATGTCGACTGCGCCGATGAATAGAACGACACCGTTCTCAGGAGGCCTTGGGATCAGCCGGAGCCTGGCCATCGCCGACTCCAGCGCGCTCTGGACGTTGGTCCTCGTGAGCTTCGACTTTATGTTGGCAGCCTGGCCGTGCTCCTCCCTGAGCTGGGCCATCACGTCCGAGATCTGCTTGTCCGGCGGGATATACAGTGAGATGAGCTCTGTGCCCCTTCCGGATTTCGATCTGAGCTCATCCAGCAGACGCTTGAACTCATACTTTTCCTGTGCAGAGATCTCCATCTTCTCTCCTCAGATTGATACTGCCTGAAGTAGCCACAGACCCAGATAAAATCCTTTGCGTGGCTGGATGCAGGGGGATCAACCGCGGATTCTGGTTGGGGGCTGGATGCGTGAACGGGCTCCCAGGAATAAGCATGAACTGAGATGAAACAGTCGTGTACCCGAAAGCTGGGCAGGCTGTCGAGATCAGCGTGCACCATCAACCCGCATGAACCCACCGAGGTCGCATGCCTCTGAATTCAGGGATGCGGGCACGCGAACCGTGCGGTCCTCGTTGAGCCGATCGTCATCGATTACTTCGGATCATCATTTGTAGATATGTATGTTTCATTCGGCTTTACAAAGCTACTAAAATTGCCATGCATAACGTTTATATATCAATCAAGATCGATACGTTCTGGGTGGTGGCTTGCTGGACAAGATCTTTGGCAGGATGAGCGGTGGTTGCTGCGGGCGTGTTGTCAGCCTTCAGCAGATAAACGTCGGAGGTCGCCTCATAGGTATCATGGGAATGAACGAGGTCTTCCAGGATTATTTCCGGAAGGGAAAAACGCCTGATGAGGCGATCGGTGATGAGCTTGTAAAAGACCTCAGGAGATTCAACTACATCGCTGAGGGAGCGGAACAGCTTTACAAAGAGGCCTTCTTGAGGGAGTACAGGCGGTACTACGAGGCCAGAACGAAGTAGAGCCCGTCGTTTGCCCATTTTCATATTTTTGGATGCAGGATAACTGATGCCTTACCTGCATCGGGCTCTGGATATTCGGGGTGGTCGGGATGTTTCATGACAATTTGGTGGTAGCTATCGATTTCTTTATGATGATCGCGTTAGAATTGACTGTTCTGTTCATAGGTGTGACCTTTCTAGTGGGACTCATTCACGAGTATGTGCCGGATGAGACTGTAAAGAGAGCTCTTGGCGGCAGACACATCATTGCAGGCAGCGTTTTAGGTGCTGCTTTTGGGGCGCTCACGCCGTTCTGCTCCTGCTCCACAATACCGCTGCTTCTTGGGATGCTCAATGCCGGAGTCCCATTTACAGCATGCATGGCATTTCTGTTCTCTTCACCACTGCTGAATCCAGTCATAGTATCGCTCTTCGTCGTGCTGCTGGGATGGAGGGTTGCTCTGCTGTACCTAATCGTAACCTTTGGGGTGGCGGTTTCGGCCGGTCTGGTGCTGAATGCCCTTGGCTTCGAGTCGCAGGTGAAATCTGTGGCTTTTATGAGGGACGATCAGCCAACTCAGGATGCAGGATCGAGGATACGGAGATCTGCTGATTTTGCCATCGCCCTCTTTCGCCAGCTCATGCCGTACCTTCTGCTTGGTGCAGGTATTGGGGCGTTCATTTACGGTTTTGTGCCATCAGATCTTGTCGTCCGGATCGCAGGGCGGGACAACCCTCTTGCCATCCCCGCAGCTGCCCTAATCGGCATCCCCCTCTACATCAGGGCTGAGATGATTCTTCCAATCGGCCTGGCTCTCATCGATAAGGGCATGAGCGTCGGGGCTGTGCTCGCGCTCGTCATAGGTGGTGCTGGGGCAAGCATCCCCGAGCTATCCCTCCTCTCGGCCATCTTCGAGAAGAGGCTGCTCGCGGCATTTGTGCTCACAATCTTCACCACGGCAATAGCTGCAGGTTACCTGACAAACCTCATGTAGGTCATTTTTAACTCGCCGGAGTGGCCAACGTCTCCAGGCAGTGAGGAAGACGGAGCTCTCCCCGCTACGGTCTTATTTTTGTGTGATGGGGTTCTGATAGAGTAGCGTGTTTCCCAGAGAGCGAATATGATTCAGCTCCGACGGTGATGCTCCGCCATTCACAGCGAGTTGGTTAAAACCATGAGAAGATTGCAGCTGAGGCGGCGCTCTCATGCATCGAGCTCAATCTGTGATCGGCGAGAACGTCCTCGGGTCAAGTGAGATCGCAGCCTCGCAGAAAGAGCATGCAGTCTCAAGGTATCGGTTCTCGCTTATTGCGCGATCCACATTCTCCTGGGGTGTGAGGTACTGCGTCATCTCCTCTCCACAGATCGGACACCTGACCCTGAGCCACTCCAGCCTCGTGAGGGATCTGACGATTCTTATCAGATCGGCCACTGCGTTCGCGAATGCGCCGGATGAAAATGTGATGGGGACGACATCCTCGATGAAGAATGGCAACTCCACCCCATCCTCTAAGATCGGAATTATCAGATGGTCTACAGCTTTGGCAAATCCGATCTCCATATTAACCGTTCTGGAGAATATCGAGTTCGATGTCACAATGGGCACAAAGCATTCGGATGATCTTATGCCGAAGGATGCCCATCCGGTCCTGGAGATGCCACGCTGGTATCTGAACTGAGATGTGAGAGACTCGATACATATGCGATAAAGCGCAGAACTGAGATCTCCTGCAAGATCTGCATCAGACTGACTGTGAGAGATGTATATTTTGGATATCATGTTTCATCCAGACCTCGATTGAGTGCGCATAACCTGCAGTTTGCATCATCAGAGCAGCCCCATTCCCCATAATGCCTGCCCGTAATTCGAACGTCGCTATTGCGTCCTCGGAGACCAAGCGCCTTCAAACTTTATATCTGGATGAAGACTCCTATTAACCTTCCTGTCCATGACTTCTGTGCGTACGATTCAGCAATTATCGCAGGGACCCTTCGAAACTGTTACATAGAGCCCTTGCCAAGTATATGCAGGATGTGACTTTCTTGAAGGTTGTGGTGTACTACAGCGGAGAGTTCGGCGAGAGGGTCATCGGCAATCTCCTCAACTACTCCGGATTCTGCATATCATGTGGAGAGGCTTGCACACACTGCAGAAGCGGAAAGTACAGCGGAGCCGAGGATATCGTGGCGGTTGTTGAGATGCCAGATCCTGCATCTCTGGGGGATTTCATAGATGATGTCGAGCCGCTGCTCCCCCCAGTTCCAGAGGCGGATATCGCGATAGTCATAAATGTGCATCCCGACATACTCTTCGGATTGATCCCAAAAATGAAGGATGCCGGGGTCAAGGGGATAATCGGATGCTCCGAGAGCCCGAAGGATATGCCCTTGGGGCTTAGAATCCAGGTATCCAGGGCTGCGGAGGAGCTGGGCATGGAGGCCGCATTCTCCAAGCCGTTCTGTGCCATGAGGCCCGATCCTCTTAAGCCGAACATAGCAGCGTTTCTGGATAGAGCCATGATCGGCGAGCCTGAGCTGGAGATAGTGCTCCAGAAGGGCAGAGAGGGGAGAGATGTTATCGCTGCAGCCAATGTCATCAGGTCTGCTCCCTGCGGATCGACGTGGTTTGTGGCAAAACGGCTGATCGGCATGGAGAAGGACGACCCCGGGATGCATGAGAGGATCTCAGAGGCTCACCATGCATATCCATGCACCGCGAGCATGGACCGGGATCCTGAGATCGGAGATACCGTGCTGCACAGGGCAGGGTATATAATAAGGGACAAGGTGGATGAGGCGATCCGTAGAGCTGCGTCCAGGTAAGGTTTTTGTAATACCCGTGTGGTATGTGAAATCATGATGTTTCCTTCATCCTTCGCCTGGGCTTTCGCGGTGATGGTTGTGAGCGAAGCAGGCGCTGCAGAGGCAAAGAGGTGGGTCGAGAAGGGCAATTCGCACTTCAACTCGGGAAGATATGAGAGCGCTCTGGAGGCATACGATCGCGCTATAGAGCGAGATCCGACCAGCGTGGACGCTTGGAACAACCGCGGCATAGCTCTATCTTACATGGGAAGATATGAGGATGCACTGAAGAGCTACGATGAGGCGCTCAGGCTCGATCCGAACCATGCGTTTGCCTGGAACAACAAGGGCATGGCGCTGGGATCGATGAGGAGATATAAGGAGGCTCTCGCATGTTTTGACAAAGCCCTCGAGATAGACGCATACTTCATAGGCGCATGGTACAATAAAAGCCATGCAATGGCAGCTCTCGGCAGAGCAAGGGAGGCCCGGGCTGCGATGATCACGGCAAAGATCCTCGAGAGCGCGGCGAGGAGGTGCAAGTGATATCTCACCTGCGTTCACGTTAGCCTAGCATCTCCATAAAGCTCTCGAAAGATCCGGGATCGAGGCATGTTTACAGGAAATCAGGCAGAGGGTCCCCCTTCAGGAGAGGTAATGAGTGGCATACGCTGTTTGGTCCTGAAATTATTTCGCCGTCGTCACAATTGTATGCAGTTTGAATTATTCATATATTAATCACAACCCAGGCAACCTATGTGCGATTGCGAAACATGCTTCTAAAGGCATTTTTTGCCTGAAAGCCATTTCAGGAGTCTCAATTCGTTCTAGATCCAAGCTCCCATGAGGCCTATCGTTATACCAGCGTATGAAATCTTCAAATGAAGAAAAAGCCGATCTATGCCTGGTATCTTCGCAGAAGAACCGTTCTAGCTTTCTGTTGGTTTGTGGATGCTTTACTATGGCCAATATCTGCTTAATGCCGTATTTTTCGATACGATTTTGCAGGCGATTTTGCAGGGACGACCAAAACGCACCCCCGGTAAGGGTTCCCTGTCCGGACTCTTTGTATGCCTTTATGATCTGTTTAACCCTCCTTCTTGACACCTTCACGTCCCACGCAATCTCTTTTGTGGCCATACATTTCCGTTTTTGGCGAAGAACATAGCGAACCTTCTCCAGGTGCTGTGTTGAATAATGTTTGAGAATCCGATAGCATAGGCTCGATTCATACGAATTGCAATTCTAGTAAAAATCGATAGCTATCGACCTTAGAGCTCTTAATTATTCAACACGGCATCTCCAGGGTTAGCTCCATATCCCCGGACTATGACGCCGGAGTTAGATGAGACGCGAAATAGTTTCGGAACTCTACAACACAGCAATACGATCGACAAGCTAATATATCAAGAATTGTGACCCGATCGTATCAAGATAAAAATTACATAACTATGGGGAATATAAATTGGCGTCCGATAATTCGCGGAAACAAAATGATAGACCCATCCTCTTTGTATTGACATACTTTTTTGCAAAATGCTTACCAACTTCCACTATTTGGCGTTGAAGCTCATGTACGAGAGACTGTTCAGCAGTGGGCGTATTGGGCGGGTCGAGATCAAGAACCGGGTTGTAATGACGCCGATGGGTACAGCACTTGCAGCGCCAGGTGGGGGGGTGAACGATGACATCATCGCTTACTATGAGGCACGCGCAAAAGGGGGGGTCGGCCTCATAGAGAGTGAGCTCTGCCGTGTGCTGGATGGTGCGGGGGCGGCAATGACCTGCCAGCTCGCTGCCCGAAGACTCGCCGACGTAGCTGGACTGGCACGTTTAGTTGATGTCGTTCACAAGTACGATACAAAGATATTCTTCCAGCTCCACCACCCGGGCGGCCAGGGATCTTCTGCAATAGGTGGCGAGCAGATAGTCGCAGCATCGGCAGTCAAAGCACCTACTGCCTCCGAGACCCCACGCGCACTCGATGTCGAAGAGATAGGGAGAATCGAATCAGCCTTCATCTCAGGTGCATTGTATACGAAGATGGCAGGCGCTGACGGCGTCCTGCTGCACGGCGCGCATGGCTATTTGATCAACAGCTTTCTTTCTCCATATCTGAACAAAAGAACTGACGACTATGGCGGTAGCTTAGAGAACCGAATGCGCTTCCTGCTCGATATTATCAGAGGCATCCGCGGGCGGTGCGGAGGCAACTTCCCGATAGGCGTACGGCTCTCCGTCGAGGAGTTCCTCGGGAAAGAGGGAAATGACCTCGAGGAGAGCAGCAGGATCTGCGAGGCGTTAGAGAAGGCAGGGGTCGACTTCATCGATGTAAGCTGCACCATCCCGGGAAGCCCTGAGGTCTGCGCCTGCATAGAGCCCGGGACCTACGAGCAGGGCTGGAAGAAGTATATGGCTGCAGAGATAAAGAAGCATGTGAACATTCCAATTATTGCGGTCTGCAACATCAAGGAGCCAGATGTGGCAGAGCAGATACTTATCGAAGGGTGCTGCGACTTTATCGGAGTGGCCCGTGGGCATCTGGCAGACCCAGAGTGGTGCAACAAGGCCCAAGCAGGAGAGGCCCAGACAATTCGCAAATGCATCGGCTGCCTCTCCTGTTTCCAGGAGATAGAGAGCCAACGCCACGTCAAATGCGCAGTAAATCCTAAACTGGGACGTGAGCGGGAGTTCGAGAACCCCAAACACAACGGCCAAGGGCGAACGGTCGTGGTCGTCGGCGGTGGTCCTGCCGGCATTGAGGCCGCGCTGCTTCTCGATAGACGTGGGTTTCATGTCGTGCTCTTCGATCAGGCAAAACGCTTAGGAGGCACCCTGAACGTCGCAGACAAAGGATTGGGCAAGGAGAAGATAACAAAGCTGGTCGACGGATTGATTGCGCAGGTTGACTCAAGCGACATCGAGCTGCGGATGGGCGAGGAGGCAACCGTCGAGAAGGTCAAGGCCCTATCTCCTTGCGGGGTTTTCATAGCCTGCGGCGCTAGGGCGTCTATACCGCCAATACCTGGCATAGGCGGAAAGAATGTCGTCACAGCCGAGGATGTGCTCATTGGAAGAGCCCAGCTCAAAGGAGATTGTATTATACTTGGCTCTGGCATGACCGGTCTTGAGACTGCTGAGGTTGTGCTGAGGGCCGGGCACCGGACAACGGTAGTCGATATGCTGCATGAAATCGGCCAGGGCATTCCCATCATGGTCCTCATTGATATAAAACGGCGGCTATCAGAGTATGGACCGGTCTATATGCTCGGACATAAGGTCTTGGAGATAACAGAGGATGGAGTCGTCTTGGAGCGCGTTGATACCGGCGAGAAGGTGTTCGTCAATGCCGAGACCATCATCTTAGCGCTCGGAGTTCAACCCCGCAAAGACGTCGTTAATGCCTTTAAGGCCGCTTTTCCAAAGGCGCATGTCATCGGGGACGCAAACCGCGGCGGAAGGATCATTGAGGCTACACAGGAGGCCTATGGCAAGGCATTCGTCTTTGAATCCTGACAATTCCTGGAATGGTAACTAAAGAGGGTATATGATGAAGAACGGAAGCTATTTCATAGAACGCGAAAAGCTCAACGCTTTTATGAAGAGGGCTGCGATGAATGAGGAGGAGGGTCTCTACATCTTCTGGGAGACTGATCCAACAATTGCGCGACGTGTGCTGCCGCCGCAGCTGGAACTGATCAATCCCGAGCATCCTCAGGTCTACTCATACTTCGTCAACATCAGGGAACCAACCTTCGCACCATGGTATATGGAAGCCGGCATCGGAATACTTGGTGCCAGGTACAAGGAACACACCGGCCTTTATTTCTGTAACCTGCAGCTGAGTGGTCCTGGCGCGCAGATGGGGTTGCTCTCAGGCCGCGAGATGTCGGGGCTTCCCAAGAAGATGTGCGAGAAGATCGTCGTTGAGAGAAATGATGATATCGCACACACAGTGGTGGAGGCAAAGGGCAGGCGCATCTTCGAGGCCGAGGTCGAGATGGGATGCTATAACGAGCCCATGATGGAGGCAGTATTCTCCGGCCTCGTCCCAGGCGCGAGCGCAGACGGCTACTGTTTTCTATTCAAATATGACATCATCCCTGACAAAGACGACAATGTGAGCCTGCAAAACGCCACGCTCCTCGGATATGACAGCGTCACGGACTATAGGAGCTGGGAGGCGGCCAGCATAAAATCGATCTCGATGGAGCCGTCGCTGGACGATCCATGGTCTGAGCTTGTCGTCGTCAAGCCACTTGGTGCAGCATACTCCATCAATTCCAACTGGGTTCGAGGGGTGCACGCATTGGCGAGATTCGAGGGAAGGGAGGCTGATAGCCTCTTCAGCTACCTGTTCGCCGGTCGTTACGACCGCTCGACCATCTGCGAGGGGCACCAGCGTTACGGATATCAATAGCGATTTTCGAGGGAGGAGAGAGAATGAGTGAGACGAAAAAGTACTACGAGAACAAGGTAGCTGTCGTTACTGGCGGCGCATCAGGAATCGGGCTGGCTCTCTGCGAGGCGATGCTGGCCTTTGGCGCCAACAAGGTCGTACTGGCAGATATCAACAAGGAGAAGCTCGAACGTGAGACAGCACGGCTCGAGGGAGAATATCCTGGCAGAGTGCTCGGCCTGGTGTGCGACGTTACCCGCGAGGATGATGTGAGGGATATGATCGCCAGGTCTGCTGACTTCGGTGAAGGGCGTATAGATATACTCTTCAACAACGCAGGAGTGGGTTTGAGCGGTCTATTTGAGGAGCAGACCAACGAGACTTGGGGAAAGGCTTTTGCGATCAACTTTTACAGCGCCATCTATGGCATACGTGCCGCAATTCCAATCATGCGAGCACAGGGCGGCGGGCATATCATTAATGTGATATCAGGCATCGTGTTTTCACCCATGGCTCAGCAGTCGATGTATTCAGCCACAAAAGCAGCATTGAACGCCTTAACTCTGGCCCTTCGTTATGAGTATTGGGATGAGAATATCTGCTTCACATCGGCAACCCCTGGCACAACGAAAACTGGTATCTGGGCAGCTGGCGGCTTTGAGCCGCCGAAAGGCGCTCAGACTGCCGAGCAGTCGGCGAGCAGGATCCTGGAGGGGGTCGCGAGGAGAGAGCGCCTCGTGCTGGGCGATGATCCCGATGTCGAGGGTGCGACCAACTGCTTCAATCCTCTGGTCGCAGAGGGTATGGACGCATATCTGCTCGATGTCGCCCGCAAGCGCAGGAGAGGTGAGTGGGTCGTCTAGCCGAGGAAGAAGCGCTATTGAGAAGGCGCTTATTCACCTTTTATCCTCTGGGTGATAGCGACTAAGACCAGCACCATGGATCCCATGACGATTATGAGGGTGGGAAGGAGCAGGGCATAGGCGACCATACCGAGCAGGCCAGGGAGGAGCAGAGGTGCAAGCATATTTATGCCAAAGAGGATGGTCACTATCCCAGTAGCCGTCAGCACTAGGGCTAATCGCCTGACGATAGGCGGGAGGGCAACCGGTTCTGCGGGGGGTTGGAAGATCTGGTACACCATTGGACCGACGGTCTTGGTGGCAAGGACCAGCACTCCTGAGAGGACGTTCTGGAGCCCGATGAGCGGCTGGATAACACCGCTCAGGATTCCCGGGACGATGCAAGAGAAGAACCCTGTGGCAGCAAAAAGTATCCCTAAAGCTATCGCTGGCCATGACCGACTCAGCTCGCTTCCCATGAACTCTCCGAGGGCCAGCAACTGAATGGAGGTCAGCACCAGCAGAAGGCCGAGCTGGCCATCGGAATTGAAGCTGGGGATTATTCCAAGGATCATCAGTAGGACGAGGGCTCCGAGCAGTATCAGGAGAGATCCCTGGTAGAGGTTGAAGGAGTTTCCCACCGTTAAAGATGTCTCTTTTAACAGAAAGAACCTGCTTTCTGGTTTGGATGGATCCAGCACTCTCTTCGCATCTGTTGAGATATATCGGCGGGTTGCCTTATGGATGCACCGGGCAAGGAAGAACAGACTAGTACCAAAGATGAGAAGAAACACTGCTGTCAGCGGATTTGGCATGATGCCCGGACGAAGAGTGATGATCCCCAATAATATCTCGATTCCATATACAAGGGCACAGGCGGCCGTCAGTTCTTGGAGGATCCCTGGGACCTTCATCCACTTTCTAGCCTTATCCTTGGATGTGAACAATTGCAGCATCCCAAACGTTCCAGCGATCAGGACTATTAAGCCTGCAAGGATGCGGATCGTCGCGCTCAGGTGGACAGGGTAGAAGATGGCGAGGGTACCGATCATCGCTGTCAAAATCCCAATGAATACGACCAGCCGCGAGCGTAGGACGTCTCCAAAAGGCGTCTTTCCCATTGTAATGACCTGCATCGATACGAGAACCACAAAAATACCATACATGCTCCCCTCACTATAGGGCAGCACCCCTCTATCGATCAGGAAAAGAAGCGCTCCAAAGAGGAGAAAGAAGACCCCGCCCACAACCAGCAGGACGACTTCGATGGATATGTCGATCTCCGCTTTATTCGTGATACTGGACTGCGACTGCGGTTGAGACCGCGACCCCTCCTGTAGTTTCCCGTTGATCATCTTATTCGCCGCCATCAATCCCCGTGCTAGTGCCTCGACATACGACCTGATCCAGCGATCAGTGCAGGGACACCAGGCTGAGAGCAGGGCAGATGAAGGATCGATGAATGAAGAGGATACCTATAAACCTATCATCGAAAACTTTGGACCTGTCCGAATAAGATAAAAGCCAGAGCTGAGTATAGGGTTACTTCAATGAAATTTAAAGAGGCGATGACATCTACATCTTTGATTTCTGTGTTATCCAGCATACCCCTCTTCAGCAGGAATAAGGTGCCTTAGAAATCAATCTTTTCGCGATATTATATGGTCTCATCCAGTGTGAGGAGGACGGCGTCAGTTCTTGGTGTGGGCAAGTCGAGTGTACATTACTGGATCACACGGTTCAAGGAGTCTCTTGATTATAAACCCGAGAATGTAAAGTCGCTTGGCATAGTGAGGTTCGGTGTAGACGAAGCTATTCTGAAATATAATGGTAGGAAATGTTA